>CAVBAX010000031.1:0-12999 GCA_963593105.1 Candidatus Methanomethylophilaceae archaeon
AAACGAAGAATCTATTGATGAAGAGTTAGCTGTTGAAGAATCTATAGAAGATGAACCTATTAATGTTACAAATGATTTAAATCCAAATGATGAAGCAATAGTTGAAGAAACAAGCGATGAAGCTAAGGACTTGTTAAATATAGAAGAGCAAACTATCGAAGAAAACTTAGATGAACTTGTTTGTAATGATATCGAATCTACTGATGATTTAAATCTAGACTTAGAAACATTAGAAGATGAAACTTTAGAAAAAGAAGAATCTATTAATGAAGAATTGGTTGAGTCTTTTGATGTTGAACAAAAGCCAAATGAAACATTAGATGATGTAGAAATTGACTTAAGTGATTTAGGACCTTTGGATATTGAAGAATTAGAAGAATCCTTTGAAGAAATAGAAGAAGAAAATGATCACAATGATTTAGTTAATGAGGTAGAAGAGTTAAGTGATTCTACTACAATCGATGAAAACTTAAGTCTTGAAGTTAAAGATGAATTAATAAACGAAGATAATGTAAGTGAAACTGGCTTATTAGAAGAAGAGACTGTTGAAGATATTCAAAATATAGACGAGGAAATAGGTGAATCTGAAGATGAGGTTGCAGATTTCGCTAGCGAGCCCATTGTTGAAGAAAGTACAGATTCTTTAAGCTTTATAGAAGATGCAGATACTGAAAATGTTGGTGAATCAACATTTGAAGAAAATGCTGAATTTGAACAAGAAGAGCCGATTGAAGCGGATTGTTTGCAAGAGACATTAAGCACCGATAAAGTGTTAGAAGAAAATGACGATTCTTTTGAAGAAATTGCGGATTTAGATACTTTAGATCAAATCTTTGAAGAATTATCTAATAGTGAAGAGTCTGGTAAGTCGACGATTGATGAATTAATTACTGATTTAAATGATAAGGAAAATCATGATGATAGTAATGTTCCTTTATCTTCTAAATTAAGTAGTGTTGTTAGCCGATATAAGGGTAATGATGTTTCTTTCTCTAATGATGTAGGCGTTCTTGATAAGGATGATTATGATTTCGAGCTTAATAGAGATGAAAATAGTGATTCCATTTCCAGTTTCCTAAAGGAATTAAAGGAAAACAGTGAAGTAGAAAAAGAAGATACAAACGTTTTAATTGCTGATTTAATAGATCAATGTCAAACTTTATGTCCGGATGTAGAGGAAGCTAATGATACAAATCCTGAAGTGATTGAAGAAGAACCTACTTTAATTGATGAAGATTATATAGAGGCTTATAATAATCGCACTTTAGATGAAATATATATTCCAAATCCTGGTTTAGATGCACTTTGGCAAGAAGAGCCAATTGATAATGAAGATGATAATAAATCTATTGAGGCAGACAAAGAAGCTAGTCCTGTTGAAGAAACTTTGGATGATTCAAGCTTAGATGTGACGACAGAGGAAACTATACAAGAGGATTCTAATTATCTAAATGATTTGTTTGATGATTTTACTTCTAATGGCTATGAGGTAGATACTGCTTTTGATAAACAGAAACAAGAAGAAGCTAAGAAGAAAGAAATATATGATTCTATTGTTGCGCTATATCCTTATTTAAGTAATGGTTTTATCAAGGGTGTTTATGATTTAAAACAATCTTTCGCGATTGATTATTCACAAGGAGAAAAGATTGTTATTCTTCATCGTTTACATTTTGAAGATGTTAATGGTTTAAGGCAATTTGTCGATGTAATGATTAATCATGATTATCTTGTGAATGTTGATGAAAAACAGATGATTGTTGATGTTTTCAAGGAACATATTAATAGTGATGGTAAAATATTAACTGATATCTTTGAGATCGCTAATCAGGCTAAGTTGCTGACAGGTGACTATGAAGGATATAGAATAATTGAGGATGAAAATTAATTTTTGGGAGGAAAATGAAAATGAATGAGAAGAATCCATATGAAAATGATGATACAGTAGAAATTCCTGATTTCTCTTCTATTAAAGTGAATGATGATGATATTGATCGTTCCGTATTTAAAATTAGCGATGATACAGCTACAACATCTTTCGACGATCAGTTAGAAGACGATGAAGATGATGAGGAATATGAAGATTATGATGAAGAGGTAAGCTATCGTAGAGTAAAAAAATCTGGCATTGTATTAATGAGTGCTGTTATGGTAATTTTACTAGTTCTTGCAGTATTTGGGATGTTCTGGGGTATTAGTAAAAATAAAGCATATACAAGTTTAAAGAGTGATTATGATGCTTATGTAGCTGATAAGAGTGCTGAAATTACGGAATTAAATAATAAGATTACTGAACTTCAAAGTCAAAGTTCTAATAGTGGCAGTACTACTAATACTGATAACACAACTGCTCAAACTTCTACTTATAAGGTTTCTGCTGATGTTGTTAAGATTAGAAGCAAGGCCACTGTTGATAGTGATTGGGTTGCGTATAGTTCTTTATCAAGCTCTGTTCAATCAGTAGTTCATCAAAACGCTGATGGTCAATCTTATGCGACTAAGGATGATGTACTAACAGTTTATGAAACTGCTAATGATTCAAGTGGTAATACTTGGGCAAGAATTGATACCAGCGCTTGGATTGCTGTTGTATATGAAGGCGCTACTTGGGCTAGTGCACAATAATCAATTTCTGATTTATTAAAAATAAAGTCATCTATAAGATGGCTTTTTTTATTGTATTTAGGTAGAATAGTAAGGATGAAAGATTTTATAAAAATAAGAGGCGGTAATAGACTAAGTGGAACGGTTAACATTTCTTCAAGCAAGAATGCTACTGTTGCTATTCTTCCAGCTGTTGTTTTGGCTAGTGAAATTGTTAAGGTCTATGATGTTCCAAATATTGAAGATATAAATGCTTTAGTTGCGATTTTAAGAAAACTTAATATCAAAGTTAATGAAAAAAAAGACAATTTTACAATTGATCCTACAGAGATTAAGAATGTTGTCTTAGATGGTGATGAGGTAAGAAAGCTTAGGGCTTCTTATTATTTCATGGGTGCTTTACTTGGTAGATTCAAACATGTAAAAATGTTATATCCAGGTGGATGCAATCTTGGTCCTCGTCCTATCGATTTACATCTAAAGGGTTTTGAATCACTTGGTGCAACTGTGAAAAGTGATGGTGATTTAATTGAGATTGATGCTGATGAATTGATTGGTGATGAGATTTATCTAGATTTTGCATCAGTTGGCGCAACTATCAATATAATGCTAGCTGCTGTATTTGCGAAGGGTAGAACCATTATTAGAAATGCAGCTAAAGAACCTGAAATAATTGACTTATCTAGTATGCTTAATAAGATGGGCGCATCTATTAGGGGTGCAGGTACTAGTGATTTGATTATTGATGGTGTAGTAAGACTTAAGGGTTGTATTCATGATATTATTCCAGATCGTATTGAAGCTGGAACTTATATTTGTATGGCTGCAGCTGTGGGCGATGATATAAAGGTACAAAATGTCATTCCTCAACACTTGGAATCTTTGTTGTCGAAGCTAGAAGAAATGGGCGTAGAGATGGAGGTTGGATCTGACTATGTGAAGGTAAAGGGTGCAACTAATCTAAAGCCTATTGATATTCAAACTTTAACTTTCCCTGGTTTTGCCACCGATTTACAACAACCGATAACGCCTTTATTATGTATCGCAAATG
This sequence comes from Candidatus Methanomethylophilaceae archaeon, assembly GCA_963593105.1. GTDB lineage: Bacteria > Bacillota_I > Bacilli_A > Erysipelotrichales > Erysipelotrichaceae > Colivicinus. Next base: position 3,656 of record CAVBAX010000031.1, read on the forward strand.
GTAATTCAAGTGTCGTGGAAACAATCTATCCAGAAAGATTTAAACATTGTGGACAATTAAATAAGATGGGTGCCAATATTGATATTGAAGATGGTAAGGCTATTATCCATGGCCCTTGTAAGCTTAAGGGTTGTGAGGTTGTGGCGACAGATTTAAGATGTGGCGCAGCACTTATTATTGCAGGGCTTATGAGCGAAGGCGAAACCATCATTCATGATGCATACCATATTTATAGAGGATATGATAATATTATCAACAAGCTTAAGATGCTTGGTGGTGATGCTGAATAAAAAAATTAGGAAATTAGAAAATTTTTAAAAAAACTATTTACAAAGTCGGTAAGCTTTGGTATTATAAATAAGCTTACTGATTAATGTGGAGGGGTAGCGAAGAGGCTAAACGCGGCTGACTGTAAATCAGCTCTCAACGAGTTCGGCAGTTCGAATCTGTCCCCCTCCACCATTTTATTTCTTGGGATGTAGCCAAGTGGTAAGGCAACAGACTTTGACTCTGTCATTTCGCTGGTTCGATCCCAGCCATCCCAGCCATTGTTTTGACCTGGTAGCTCAGGTGGTAGAGCATTTGACTTTTAATCAAAGGGTCGCGGGTTCGATTCCCGCCCAGGTCACCACTTACGGTATGCAGGTGTAGTTCAATGGTAGAACTTCAGCCCTCCAAGCTGACTACGTCGGTTCGATTCCGATCACCTGCTCCAAAACGATTACTTAGAACCTGATGGGTTCTTTTTTTGTGGTTTTATTTAATTATATTTCAACTAAATGCATTTTATTTAAATAACATCATTATTTTTAGGCTCATTATTCCAATAAAAGACAATTTTTATAAAATTTAGGGGTAAAAAACAGAATTATTCGCAATAAATACAAATATCAAATAAAATTTCATGGCTTAATTTAAGTTTTGGTTAATAGCTGTGCCTTTTAATAGAACTTCTATTAGCATGGTGTTTTCAAAATTCTTAACATTAACAGGCCATTATTGTTTTGTTATAATATTTGTTATGGAAAGTAAAATTGTTATTGGTACTGCTTTAAATAAGCATGTGCGTTTTTATTTGGGTGATACAACAAAGCTTGTTGATGATGCAAGGAAGATACATGATATGTGGCCTACATCTTTGGCTGCACTTGGAAGAACTATGGCTGTTACAAGTGTTATGGCTTTGATGCAAAAGGGAGAAGGTGAATCAGTTACTACTACTATTAATGGCGGGGGTGCCATTGGTACGGTTTTGGCTAGCGCTGATTCTAGTGGTAATGTAAAGGGTTTTGTTGGTGATAATCATTGTTATTTAAAATATAATGAGTCAAATAAGTTGGCTGTTGGTCTTGTTGTTGGTACCAGTGGCTATCTTAAGGTTATAAGAAATATGAATATGGCTAATAACTATACAAGCCAAGTAGCGCTTAGAACTGGGGAAATAGGTGATGATTTTGCTTATTATTTTAGCGTTTCTGAACAAAGGCCAACTATTGTCTCAGTTGGGGTGTTAGTAGACAAGGATTATTCATGTAAGGCAAGTGGAGTTTTAATTATTGAACTTTTACCAGATCATAGTGAAGAGGATATTGAATATCTTGAGAAATTGGATTTAAAACCTATTTCTTCTGTTATTGAATCAGGTATTTCTTTAAATGATTATATTAATTCTTTATTTGATGATGCTCAAATATTAGATGAACATGAAGTTAGGTATCATTGTGACTGCAACAAAGAAAGATTTTTAAGAAACTTGTTAACTTTGCCTTCAAATGATCTTGATGAAATTTTAGAAGATGGAAAAATTGAGATAAAGTGTGAGTTTTGTGATAAAGAATATTCTTTTGATAAAGAAGATATCGAATTATTAAAAAAATATGCTAAAAAAACTGGGTAATGTTTCTTTAAAAAATCCACTTATCATCGCGCCTATGGCTGGTATTAGTAATGCTGCTTTTAGAGAATTATGTTTAGAACTAGGAGCAGGACTGGTATGTTGTGAGATGGTTTCAGATAAAGCTATCTATTATAAAAATGAAAAGACTGCTAAGATGATTGATGTTGGTGATGGCCATCCTGTTTCTTTACAACTGTTTGGAAGTGATGTTGATACTATGGCTTATGGGGCTAGGATATTAGATAAAGAAAGTAATTGCGATATTATTGATATTAATATGGGTTGTCCTGTTAATAAGGTTGTAAAAACCGGCAGTGGTAGTGCTTTAATGAAAAATGAGGATTTAGCTGTCGATATTGTAAAAGCTGTTTTAGATAATACTTCAAAGCCTGTTACTGTTAAAATGCGTCTTGGTTATGATTTTGCTCATATCAACTTTATGTCTTTAGCTAAAAGGTTAGAAAATACTGGTATTAAGGCTATTTGTCTACATGGTAGGACTAGAAGTCAAATGTATGATGGTTTGGCTAATTGGGATTATATTAAGCAATTACATGATGTGATTTCTATACCTGTTATTGGCAATGGTGATATTAAAACTTTAGATGATTATCTTAAGTATAAAGACTATTGTGATGCCATAATGATAGGTAGAGGCATTGTTGGAAATCCCTTCTTAATTAAAGAAATAAGTGATTATGAAAGTGGTGGCCAAATAAAAGAATATACCTATATTGATAAGTTTAATATGTGTTTAAGACATGCACAAAAGTTATGTAAACTAAAAGGCGAAGATAGGGCTATGAAAGAAATGCGAGGTTTAGCTCCTCATTATATTAGTGGTTTATATAGTAGTTCTATTTATAAAAATAAGATGTCAATGTTAAATACATATGAAGAACTTGTAAATTTATTTAATGAATATGAAGTGTTAATAAGGGAGAATACCATTGTATGAAAATAGGTCAATTTTCAGATTCTTTCTTGCCTATAGTAGATGGAGTGGGCAGAGTTGTTTATAACTATTGTGATACTTTAGGAAAAAAAGGACATGAGGTTAGTGCTATAGTACCAATGGAAGATATGGGCTATAGAGGTAGATTTCCATTTGAAATAATCGATTATTATTCACAAACAGTTCCTACAACTGTATATAATGCTGGTTTGCCTTTACTTGATAATCATTATGATTCAAGGCTTGATATGACAAACTTTGATATTGTTCATGTTCATACACCTTTTATTGCAGGACTTCAGGGTATTAAATATGGTAGAAGTCATAATATTCCGATTGTGGCATCGTTTCACTCTAAGTATTATGATGATTTTTTACAGATTACTGGTTCTAAGCATTTGGCTAAGTTTGGAACTGATGTTTTGGTTAATTTCTATAATAAGTGTGATGAGGTTTGGACGGTCTCAGAAAATTCAGCTGAAACATTAAGGGAATATGGCTATGATAGAGAAATTACCGTTATTCAAAATGGTATGGATATCAAGGATATTGATTATACTTTGGCAATAAAAGCTAGAAAACACTTTAATTTAGGTTTTGATCCAGTATTGTTGTATGTTGGCCAAATGAATTGGAAGAAAAATATTGAAAAAATATTAGAGGCTTGTGCTTTACTTAAAAAAGATGGCCTTAAGTTTCAACTTGTTCTAGCTGGCAAGGGTCCACACTTTGATCAAATACAAGAAAAAGCTAATGAACTTGGTATTGGTGATATTACAGTTTTAACTGGACATATATTAGATGAAGATTTGTTGAATGGTTTATATGCCTTGGCTAGTATGTTTGTGTTCCCTTCTTTATATGATACTTATTCAATGGTGGTAAGAGAGGCGGCAAATGCAAGAACAGCGTCTGTTGTTGTAAGGGATTCGGCACCTAGTGAATGTATTAAAGATGGTGTTAATGGTTTACTTTGTTTAGATGATAGTGTTAGTTTATATGAAAAATTAAGGCCTACTTTACTTGATGAAAATTATGCGATTAATTTAGGCATAAAGGCTAAGGAGACTATTCCGGTATCATGGGATAGTGTGATGGATGAGGCTCTAATAAGATATCAATATGTAATTGATAATTATGGTAAGGTCGTGAAATAAATATTTAACTAAATTTTTACGTTTACATGATAAAATTTTTATAGAGGGTTATCCCTTGGTAATTTTTTAATGAAAGGATAAATGAAAAAATGAAAAAGTTACTTTCTGTTTTATTAGCTTTCTTCATGGTTTTCGCTCTTGTTGGCTGTTCTAGCTCAAGTAGCTCAAACGATGAAGGCGGCGAAACTGCATCAACTGAAACTAGTGATGGTTACAAGGTTGCTGTTGTTACTGACGTAGGTCAATTAAATGATGGTGGTTTCAACCAAGGTACTTACGAAGGTGCTGTAGCATTCGCTGAAGCTAATGGCCTATCTTATAAGTATTATCAACCAGCTAATGGTTCTGATGCTACTGATGATGATAGAATCGCTGCCATGAGACAAGCTGTTGAAGGTGGTGCTGAGGTTGTTGTAACTCCTGGCTACTTACAAGCTACTGCTCTTGAAACTGTTGCTAAAGAAAATCCTGATGTTAAGTTTGTCTTTGTAGATGGTTGGGCACTTGGCTTAGATAATGTTACTGCTATTTCTTATCATGAAGAAGAATCTGGTTTCTTCGCTGGTTATGCTGCAGTAAAAGATGGCTATACTAAACTTGGTGGTACTTTCGGTGGTGCTGGTACAAATGCTGCATGTAACAGATTTGCATATGGCTATGTTCAAGGTATTCAAGCTGCTGCTAGTGAACTTAATGAAACAGTAGATGTTACTATTTCTTTCTTATATGGTGGTTCTTTCTCTTCTAGTACAGAACTTCAAACACAAATTTCTGGTTGGTACAATAATGGTACTGAAGTAGTATTTGCTTGTGGTGGTTCTATGCTTCAATCTGTAAAGGCTGCTGCTGCTGAAACTGAAAATGGCAAGATTATCGGTGTTGACGTTGACCAAGCTGGTGAATCTGATAGAGTTATCACTTCTGCTGTTAAGGGCTTGAGTGAATCTGTTCAATTAGTTCTTGGCGAATGGAACAATGGTGAATGGGATAGCAAGCTTGCTAACCAATTATCTAACTTAGGTGTTAGTGATGAAGCTACAGGTATCCCTACAGCTGATAGCTCTTGGAGATTTGAAAAGTTCACTGTAGAAGAATATGAAACTATTAAGGCTCAAGTTGCTAGTGGTGAAATTTCAATCAGTTCTGATTGTGATGATTTATCTGCTGCTGAGGGTTGGGATAGCTTAAAGGCTCTTTGCACAAATGTTAATTTAAATCTTGAATATTAATTAATAAAATTCAGGTAGAAGGCACCCTTTGGGGTGTCTTCTTTTATAAGAAATAAAGGAGAATTGTTATGGAAGATAATTGCGTAATTGAAATGCGTCATATAACTAAGGTCTTCCCGGGAATTATTGCCAATGATGATATAAATCTTGGACTTAAAAAAGGGGAAATACACGCTTTACTTGGAGAAAACGGAGCTGGCAAGTCGACTTTGATGTCAGTTTTATTTGGTTTATATCAACCAGAAGAAGGCGAGATTTTATATAATGGCAAACCTGTAAAGATTAATGATCCTAATGTTGCAACATCTTTAGGTATTGGCATGGTACATCAACACTTTAAATTAGTTGAATGTTTTACTGTATTAGATAACATCATTTTAGGTGATGAGGATTCTTCTTTTGGCTTTGTTTCTAAAAAGAAGGCAAGAGAAAAGGTTTTAAATTTATCTAATACTTATGGTTTACATGTTGATGTAGATGCTAAGATTTCTGATATCACTGTTGGTATGCAACAAAGAACAGAAATTTTAAAGATGTTATATAGAGATAATGATATTCTTATTTTTGATGAGCCTACCGCTGTTTTAACTCCTCAAGAAATTGAAGAATTAATGCAGATTATGGTTAATCTTAAAAACGAGGGTAAGTCAATTCTATTTATTTCTCATAAATTAAATGAAATAATGGCTATTTCTGATAGATGTACGGTTTTAAGAAAGGGTAAATGTATCGGAACTGTTAATATTAAAGATACTACTAAGGAAGAACTATCAGCTATGATGGTTGGTAGAAATGTTAAATTTGCGGTTGATAAAAAACCTAGTAATCCAGGTAAGAAAGTACTTGAGGTAGATCATTTAGTTGTTAAATCACATACTCATAAAAAGAATGCAGTTAATGATGTATCTATGTATGTAAGACAAGGGGAGATTGTTTGTATTGCTGGTATTGATGGCAATGGTCAAAGCGAATTCGTTCACGCAATTACAGGTCTTGAAAAGATTGAATCGGGCAATATTATTTATGAAGGTGAAGATGTAACTAATAAGTCGATCCATTACAAGAATACTCATGGATTTGCCCATATTCCAGAAGATAGACATAAACATGGTTTGGTTCTTGATTATAATCTTGAACAAAATTTAGTGCTACAAAGATATTTTGAGCCAGAATTTGAAAAGAATGGTTTTATAAGATTTGATAAAGTAAGACAATATGCAGATAAACTTATTGATGAATATGATGTAAGAAGTGGTCAGGGTCCTATTACTGTTACTCGTTCAATGTCTGGTGGTAATCAACAAAAAGCTATTTGTGCAAGAGAAATGGATAGGGAACATCAATTGCTTATTGCGGTACAGCCAACTCGTGGTTTAGATGTAGGGGCAATTGAAGATATTCATTCTAAGATTGTTAAAAAAAGAGATGAGGGTGATGCGGTACTTCTTGTTTCGCTTGAACTTGATGAGGTAATGAATTTATCAGATAGAATCTATGTAATGTATGAGGGAGAGCTTGTTGGTGAGTTTGATCCAAAGAAAATTACTGTTGAGGAATTAGGTTTATATATGTCTGGTGCTAAAAAAGATAAGATTAAGGAGGCTAAATAATGAGTGAGAAAAAAGATTCAAAGTTTAAGAAACTTATAAAGTCTGATGGTTTTAGATCATTATTGTCTTCGATTATTTCAATTCTAATTGGTATCTTTGTTGGTTTCTTGGCTATGGTAATTATTACCTTTATTAGTCCAAATAATACATTATCAGATGCTTTTGGTGGTTTGAAGATAATGTTTTCTGGACCATTTTCTTCTAGTGTTTCTAAGTATGTTCTTTCAAATACTGGTAATATGATTTTCTATGCTGTGCCTTTAATTTTTACTGGTTTATCGGTTGCGATAGCCTATAAAACAGGTTTATTCAATATTGGTGCTCCTGGACAATATATTATGGGAACTGTTGGTGCTTTGCTTGTTGCGCTTTATATTCCAAGTACATCAAGAATTGGTGGCATTGGTGTTTGGCTTTTAGCTTTACTTGCAGGTGCTTTACTTGGTGCCTTGTGGGGTATGATACCTGGTGTTTTAAAGGCTTTCTTTAATATAAATGAGGTAATCATTTGTATTATGACTAACTGGATTGCGGCTAACTTATCTTCTTGGATTTTTAAATATACAACTGCGATTCAATCAACAGAAAATACTAAGGGTGGATTCTTATCTAAGGTGACAAATAACTATACGCCTAAGATGGGTCTTGATAAACTTTTCCCTGGTTCTTTAATTGATGGTGGCATTATTATTGCCATTATTGTGGCTATAGTGATTTATATCATTATGAATAAGACAGTATTTGGTTATGAATTAAAGGCATGTGGTGCAAATAAAGATGCCTCTAAATATGCAGGCTTAAATGAAAAAAGAAACATTATTATTTCGATTGCGATTGCAGGTGCTCTAGCTGGAATGGGTGCTGCTTTATATTATTTAAATCCTGGTATTGAATATAAGTATGTATCACAATATTCAAGTTTACCTTCTTATGGTTTCAATGGTATCGCTAGTGCTTTCTTGGCAAATTGTAATCCAATTGGTATTGTGTTCTCTTCACTTTTAATTAGATATTTAAATGCCGGTGGTGATTATCTAGTTAAGGTTGGCTTTAATAGATATGTTGCTGATGTAGTTGTTGCGGTAATTATCTATATGGCTGGTTTTACAAGAATTATTCAAGATGCTATATCATCTATTTCTAAAAAAAGAGATAAGCGTATGCTAGATCAAAGATTTAACACAGAAGTTGTATTAGATAAAAAGGAGGCTAAATAATCATGAGTAATTTTATTCTAATTTTACAAAAGACAATGATTTATGCTGCTCCGCTTTTAATTGTTGCGCTTGCTGGTTGTTTCTCGGAAAGGTCTGGTATTATCAATCTTGCGCTTGAAGGTGAAATGATATTTGGTGCCTTTATTGGTGCGCTATGTGTTAATACTTGGCAAGTTGCAGGAACTTTTTTAGAAAATCAACAATTGATGTTTGTCTTAGCCTTGCTTATTTCAGGTGTTGCAGGTGCTTTGTTTTCTTTACTTTTATCTTTTGCGGCAATTAAGCTTAAGGTGGATCAAACTATTGCCGGAACTGCGCTAAATATGTTGGCTCCAGCAATTTTCTTAACTGTATGTCTTGTATTTTTTAACCAAGAAAAACTAGTTATGAATCCAATGCCTACATATGTAATACTTCATAGTGGCGATATGAATCCAATTTATGAAATATTCTTCAATAAGGCTTATATTTCAACTTATATCATCTTTGTACTTTATATATTACTTTCTATTTGGCTATATAAGTCAAAGACTGGTACTCATTTAAGAGCTTGTGGTGAGCATCCTCAGGCTGCTGACTCAGTTGGTATTAATGTTTATAAGATGAGATATTTAGGCACTACTATTTCTGGTTTCTTAGCTGGTATAGGAGGTTATGCATATATCGCAACAGTGTCTGCTGGTACAGCAGAGTCTTCTGTTGGTGGTATGGGCTTTCTAGCTTTGGCGATTATGATTTTTGGTAACTGGAATCCAATAGGTATCTTTTTTGGATCGTTGTTATTTGGTTTTCTAAAATGTATTGGTCCTTTAGCTGGTCAAATATCTTTCTTGTCAGCTTTGGGTTTAGATATTTATTTCTATAACATCATTCCATTTATTGTGGTAATAATTGTACTTATTATTTCACGTAATAAATCTGGATGTCCTAAGGCTGAAGGTATTCCATACGATAAGGGACAAAGATAATCTTTAATTAATAAACATCTTTGAGTTTAAAACTTGAGGATGTTTTTTAATTGAAAAATATTACTTTAGAAAAACGGGGCAAAATCTTGAATAATACTTTAGAAAAACGGGGCAAAATCTATTAATTATTCTTTATAAAACGGGGCATTTTGTATATCATATAGTTAAGATGTATAGAAAAAATTTTATTTTTATTAAAAATTGGTTAGAAAATTCAAATAAAGCATTACTTGTCAAAGGATCAAGACAAACGGGTAATAATGTAAAGTTAAAAATAATGTAAAGTTAAAGCTTAAAACCTAAGAAATATA
>CAVBAX010000032.1:0-12947 GCA_963593105.1 Candidatus Methanomethylophilaceae archaeon
ACATTACATAAGGGATACAAAACGCAATATGAGCAAGTAGTAATGTGCCAAAGCCAGTTGGGATTGATAAGCTTGAGAAAAATAGCATAAAACCAATGGCAGTAACGATGTCAGGATTTAACATTGGCAAGTTATTAACTTGAGTTACCACTTCTTTAATGATCTTATTTGATTTACTTAAGCCAATAGAAGCTAAAGTACCAACAATTGTAGAAACTATAGTGGCAATTACCGCAATAAGTATCGAATAATAAATAGATTCCATCATGCTTCTAGACTTAAACATCTTTTCATACCACCTTAAAGAAAAGCCTGTAAGATTAGTTAAAGATCTAGATTCATTAAATGAGAATACTATTACATAAACAATAGGGGCATAAAAGAATAATAATATTAAAGCTAAATACAATTTCTTAAAATCAAATTTCTTCTTCATTATCTAGCCTCCTTATCGTAATCAAGTTTTCTTGTAAAATACATACTGATTAAAATAATGATTGTCATAATTAAACTTACAGCAGCACCAAAGTTCCAGTCTCCAGTCGTGATAAAGTAGTTTTCAATCAAATTACCAACTAGTACATAAGAACCTCCACCCAATAGTTTAGGGATAAAGAAACTACTTACAGCTGGTAAAAATACCAAAGTAATGCCTGAGATAATACCAGGAACACTTAATGGCAGTGTTACTTTCATAAATGCTTTAGCGTCGTCGCAACCCAAATCTTTAGCAGCAATCAGTAATGATTTGTCCATCTTTGATAAAGATGTATAAATTTGTAAAATCATAAACGGTAAGAAGTTATATACCATACCAATATAGATTTTTACTTCAGCAGAAAAATCAGTATTTAACAATATGCCGCGCCATGCGTATGTTCTAACAAGCATATTGATAAGTTGTGGTAATGTTACCATTAGCACCATTAGTGCTTGACTGTCTTCTTTTAAACTAGCAATAAAGTAAGCTGCAGGATAGCCAATCAAGATACAAATAAGTGTTGTAACTAAGGCGATTTTAATACTTCTTAATAGAACGTTTAGAAAGATGGGATCAGAAAAGAAACGTACAAAGTTTTCAAATGTAAACTTAACGTTTAGTACGCTGTTTCCATCAACTGTAAAAGCATAGAATACCATTATCAGCATCGGTAAAACGATAATGATACCTGCCCATACCATATATGGATATACTAATCTTTTAAAACTTTTCATTAGCCAATACTCTTTTCCATTACATGAATTGCGTCTGGTTCAAAGTCAATAGAAACGATAGCATCTTCTTTTTGACAAGTTGTTGTATGAATTTTATAAGTTCTTCCTTCAGTAACAAATGTAACGTCATAGTCACCTGCAACAATTTCATTTGGGTCAAAGTCAAAACGAACATCATCAATCTCAACTTTTTCTTCACTGTCTAAATACCATGCGTAAGCATCAGCCCATGTTTGTAAATCATAAGAAATAGCCATTGACTCTTTGATTTCATCGACAGACTTATATACATCAAAGGCTTGGATACCAATATTATCTTCTTTATCTTTGTTAACTCTTGGTACTACTACCGATACATTAATAGAGATACTTGTACCAGCGTCAGTTTTAAAGGTTACAGGATAGGTGCCAGCTTCTTCTTTAATAGAACTATTTACTTCGGTAATTAGAATATCTTCGCTAGTTTCAGGGTTCCATGCTTGGGCATTAGCTCTTTGGATTAGTTCAGCTTCGTTTAATGTTGCAACGTCTTCAATATCCATGATGAAATCGGTTGCGTGCATATTTTCATTAGCCTCAGCATTAACAACATCTTTATCATCAAATACATGTAACTTAATTGTTTTAGCGGCACCACGTTTTGTTTCGACAATTACTTCGTAATGAACACCTTTAAAAAGCACCGAAATTACTTGGCCATTCATTTTGCCCATATTCTTCTTTTTGATTTCAATATCTTCTGGTCTAATAATGACATCAACTGGTTCGTTTGGTTTAAAGTCATAGTCAACGCATTTAAAATCTTCACCATCGAAATTAACAAGATAGTCTTTTTTCATAATGCCATCAACGATGTTTGATTCGCCAATGAATTTAGCAACATATTTATTCTTTGGTTCGTTATATATTTCTGTTGGTGTACCAATTTGTTCAATAACACCATCTTTTAGAACTACAATCTTATCCGACATTGTTAAGGCTTCTTCTTGATCGTGTGTGACAAAGATAAAAGTGATACCTACTTCTTGTTGGATACGTTTTAGTTCTTGTTGCATCTCTTTTCTAAGTTTTGCGTCAAGTGCACTTAGTGGTTCGTCAAGAAGTAATACATCTGGTTCATTAACTAGGGCTCTAGCAATTGCGACTCTTTGTTGTTGACCACCTGATAATAATGTAACGTCTTTATTTTGAAAACCGTCAAGGCCAACTAAGCCAATCATTCTATTAACTTTAGGTTCGATTAAATCTTTTGGCATTTTTTTAATTTTTAAACCAAAAGCAACATTTTCGTAAACGTTTAAATGTGGAAATAATGCATATTTTTGAAAGACGGTGTTAATAGGTCTTAAATAAGCTGGAGTTTTAGATATCTCTTCACCATTGAAAATTACACTACCTTCGTCACAATCTAAAAATCCACCCAATATTCTAAGTAGTGTAGTTTTGCCGCAACCTGAAGGGCCAAGTAAGGTTACAAATTCATTTTTATTAATGTCTAGGTTAATACCTTTTAATACAACTTGGCCATCAAACTCTTTTACGATGTTTCTAAATTCGATTAATTTTTCCATTGTTCCCCCTTAATCACAAAAAAGACAGGTGCGATATACCTGTCTTAATCATCTTTCAAGTCCTTTCTTATACAGAAATCGCTTCTTATTGACCATTTTATAAGGCATATACGCAACTTTACAAAACTGAGCTTTTAACTCAATCAATAAGGGATAATACCCTTCCATGTCCTTCAAACATGGCTCTTGTTTCTTCAACAAGTCTTCGGCATTTGACCCGACCGTCCGTGTAGTCTTAGCTAAAATAGCGGTCAATTTCTGTACAAAGTACAATAGAAATTATAAATTATTTTTTCGATATTACAACAATAAAAATTTATTTTTTTCAACAATCTTCATTCGCTGATTAATTTCGGTTTAATTCAAGCTTCCGCTGATTAACTTTCCTTCAAAGAAAACTGCAGTTGGTAATATTTTGGCGAATTCATTTTCGTCAACTTCAAATAAGTTTTGATTATAGATATTAAAGTTTGCGTATTTGCCAACGGTTAGTGATCCTGCTTTATCGTCAATGCGCATTTGAATTGCAGCGTTTATCGTGTATCCTTTAAGTAAATCCTCTAATGACAATTTAGCATCTTCACTTTCTCTTTCACCATCATAGATGCCTTCCCAAATATCAGTTCTAGTCATCGCTATCTGCATGCCAAAATAAGGATTCCCTCTTTCTTCTTCTTCCATTGAGTAGATATCAGAACCAAATGTTACAATTGCTCCTGATTCAATCATTGGATTGAATTGGTACATACGGTTATATCTTTCTTCACCTAAATATTGTTTCGCACCATCGCCAAAATAGCCACCTGACCATTGTGGTGTCCAGTTTACGATAATGCCTAGTTGTGCAGGCCTATTGTAATCAGATGGGTCAACATACTCACAATGGCATACTTCAACTTGAATATCTAACTGCCCAATTTCATTAATCAATTCTTCTGTAGCATCGCATACTTGTCTAAAGGCTAAATCACCTACCATATGGAAATGAACATCAACACCTTCTTCATTACATCTTTTAATAACTTCCTTTGTTTGTTCAATGTCCATCATGATATAACCGGTTTGAGTCTCATCTGTAATCCAGCCATCAATTAAAGCGGCATCACCTAGTTCATTTGTACCATCATAGAATATTTTTAAAGTATCAACTTTCACGTGATCTGTTCCATAGGTTTTATTTAGATAATGAATGTTTTCTAAACATTCTTCTAGATTGCTTGGATCATCCATTACTACTGCAAGTTCATAATACATATTCAATTTATCTTCTTTATCTAAATTAGAAATCGTTTTAACGTGTTCTTCATCTATTACACAAGCATCCAAAACACCAGCCACTCCCCAAGACTTAAAATCATCAAGCACCGGACTAATAGTTTCTTCACTTACTTCTTCAGGTGGATAATAGCCTGTAGTTTCATATAGGTTAGAGATATAGTTTTGCCAAACAAATTCCTTTATCCAACCGGTATAATTGCCGTTTTCATCTTTTATGAAGAATTCTTCATCTTCAGCTTTTAAAACACCATCTTCATATATACCTAGTAATTCCAAAAACTTCGAGTTCACCCAACAAGCATGATCAGAAAAATCTTCAATCAATATGGCTCTATCATTCACTACTTCATCAATCCATTCTTTTCTTGGACCATTTTCGTCAAATAAATTAGATGGATAATATTCAAAATAAATATATGGATATTCTTGCGCAGAATGATTTTCACAATATTCCTTCACAAAAGCAAGAATTTCTTCTTTCGTATCGCAATCCCTTGGCATGTCAACATACCAAGCGGTAGTAGATACAATGCCTGGGTGGCTATGACCATCCAAGATGTTAGGTGTTACAAAGGCACCATTTAAGTCTATTACTTCTGTATTTTTTCCAACATATGAATCAGAATCATTACCTACATATAGAATCTTTCCATCTTTTACAGCCATAACAGATGCCTTTGCATTACTTTGATCTTCAGTATAAAACAATGCATTAGTGTAAACTACATCGGCTGTTTCTTCACTTTCTTTGCCGCTACTACAAGCCGCAAGGATAAATAAAGTAAGAATCAAACAAATTATCTTTTTCATTCAAATCCCCCTTAATCACAAAAAAGACAGGTGCGATATACCTGTCTTAATCATCTTTCAAGTCCTTTCTTATACAGAAATCGCTTCTTATTGACCATTTTATAAGGCATATACGCAACTTTACAAAACTGAGCTTTTAACTCAATCAATAAGGGATAATACCCTTCCATGTCCTTCAAACATGGCTCTTGTTTCTTCAACAAGTCTTCGGCATTTGACCCGACCGTCCGTGTAGTCTTAGCTAAAATAGCGGTCAATTTCTGTACAAAGTACAACAAAGAATATACTTTATTTTTTTATTTATTACAATAAGATATTTTAATTTTCACAAATTGTTTAATTGTTTAATTATTGTTTATTTTTTTGACACTTTTTTAAACATCAAATTTTAAGAATGCAACAATCAAAAATAGGCATATAAACCAACTAGATTTGTGATTTTAAGTATGCGAATAAGAATTTAGATATGTCGCCATCCATTACTTTGTTGATATTTCCTTCTTCTTGGTTTGTTCTATGGTCTTTTACAAGTGTATAAGGGCAAAAGACATAAGATCTAATTTGTGAACCCCATTCGATTTTCTTTTGTTCGCCTTTAAGGGCTCTTTTTTCAGCTTCTCTTTCTTCAATCGCTTTTTGATATAACTTAGATTTTAGAACTGTCATGCATCTTTCACGATTTAGTATTTGGCTTCTTTCGGTTTGTGAAAATACAACGATTCCACTAGGAATATGCTTAATTCTAACAGCACTATCGGTTTTATTGATATGTTGGCCGCCCGCTCCAGATGAGCGCATCGTGTCAACTTCCAAATCTTTATCATCGATTGTAATGTCAATCTCATCATTAAACTCAGGTGTTACTTCTATTGAGGCAAATGATGTGTGTCTTCTACTATTGGCGTCAAATGGCGAAATACGCACAAGCCTATGTACGCCACTTTCGCCTTTTAAATAGCCATAGGCCAAATCACCTTTTATAAGAACACTGCATGATTTAAGACCAGCTTCATCGCCATCTTCATATTCAATAACTTCAAAACCATAACCGTTTTTTTGCGCATATCTTTGATACATTCTATATAACATAGATGCCCAATCTTGCGATTCAGTTCCTCCAGCTCCAGGATGAATTTCAAGTATCGCATTTGCGTGATCATAATCGTTTGATAGCAACACTTGCATCTCAAAGTCTTGGAATATGCTTTGAGCTGATTCATAATCATCATCAACTAAAGTCATTAAATCTTCGTCGTATGATTTAGTAAGTTCATCAATTGATTCACTTAGATCGTTTAATGTTTTCTCATTCTTTTTAAAAGTTGCGATCAGATTACGATTAATATTGGCTTCTTTGATGATGCTTTGAGCTTTTTTGGTATCATTCCAAAAATCATCTTTTTCTTGAAGTTTGTCAAGTTCTTCTACTTTCTTAGATAAACCATCTAAGTCAAAGAGAACTCCCAAGCTCATAAAGCTTTTTAAGTGAGGCACTTACGCCTTGTTTCATCTCATATAATTCCATTATTTGTTTTCTTTTCTTTCAATTTTTACATTATTACAGAAGACTACTACTTGATCAGAAATAGAGTTCATCATTGTTTCAAATAGTTCGTATCCTTCTTCAACATAGGCTTGCAAAGGGTTGTTTTGGGCATAGCTTCTAAGTCCTATGCCGTCTCTTAGTTTAGACATAACATCAATATGGTTAACCCAAGCTCTATCCATTGTTCTTAAAACCATGGTCTTTTCAAGTGGCATTATTTGGTCTTTGAATTCTTCAATTTTCTTGTTGTAGGCACCAAATGTGATTTCAACTAATCTATTGATGCATTCTGTGCTATCTAAGTTGTTAATATCTTCCGCCTTCACTTCAGATCCCATAACTTTTAAAGAATCCACTATGCCACTATAATCAATAACTTCTTTTTTGCCATCGTGATTAGTTTGTTCAGATACCACACGTTTAATAACACGTTTAAACATGTCTTCAATTACCGAATGAATATCATCATGTTCAAGGATGTAATTTCTTTGTTCATACATAGTCTCTCTTTGTAGACGCATTACATCATCATAGTCAAGTAACGCCTTACGCGCATCGAAGTTAATGCCTTCAACACGTTTTTGAGCACTAGATATTGCCTTAGCAACCGTTTTATTTTCAATTGGTACATCGCCCATTTGTGAGAATAGACCTTGCATTCTCTCGCTACCGAATCTTACCATTAGTTCATCTTGTAAAGATACATAGAATTGTGAGAAACCTGGGTCACCTTGTCTACCAGATCTTCCTCTTAATTGGTTATCGATACGTCTAGATTCATGTCTTTCACTTCCTAGAACCGCTAAACCGCCAAGTTCTCTTACGCCTTCACCGAGTTTAATATCAGTACCTCTACCAGCCATGTTGGTGGCAATTGTAACAGCACCTTTTTCACCTGCATGTGAGATGATTTCAGCTTCTCTTTGGTGATTTTTAGCGTTTAGTACTTCATGTCGTATTCTTCTTTCTTTTAGCATTTTAGAAAGAAGTTCACTTGTTTCAACTGAAATTGTACCAACTAGTACTGGTTGACCTTTTCCATGTAGTTCAATAACTTTATTGATTAAGGCTTCATACTTGGCTTTTTTAGTGCCAAATATTAAATCAGTATCATCAATTCTTGCTACTGGTCTATTGGTTGGTATTACTACAACACGCATATTGTAAATTGATAAGAATTCTTCTTCTTCAGTCTTAGCGGTACCTGTCATACCAGCAAGTTTATTGTAAAGTCTAAAGAAATTTTGGTAGGTAATAGTTGCCATCGTGATAGTTTCATTTTTGATTGGCACGTTTTCTTTAGCTTGAATTGCTTGATGTAGACCATCACTCCATTCTCTACCAGGCATCTTACGGCCAGTGTTTTGGTCAACGATAACAATTTGATTATCTTCAACTACATAGTCAACATCATTATGCATAATATAGTTAGCTTTTAGTGCCTGGGCAATATAATGTACTAATGCTGTATTTTCAGGGTCATAAATATTGTTAACTTTAAATGACTTTTCGGCTTTTTTAATACCTTCTTCAGTTAACTGAATATTTTTACCTTTAACATCAATCTCATAGTCTTCATCTTCATGTAGTTTTTTTACAAATCTATCTGCGTTAATGTATAGATTTGCTGTTTGTCTTGTGCTTCCTGAGATGATAAGCGGAGTTCTAGATTCATCTATCAAGATTGAGTCAACTTCATCAACTAAGGCGAAGTTCAATTCTCTTAAAACTCTATCTTCTATGCGCGTCACCATATTATCTCTCAGGTAGTCAAAGCCAACTTCTGAGCATGTACTATATGTAATATCGCATAAATATGCTTTTCTTTTTTCAGCAGCTGTCATAGATCTTAGGTTAACGCCAACTGTTAGTCCTAAGAAACGATAGATTTGTCCCATCCATTCAGCGTCACGTTGTGCTAAATATTCGTTTACCGTAATAACATGAACACCTTTACCAGCTAGTGCGTTTAAATAAACAGCCATTACAGATGTTAATGTTTTACCTTCACCCGTTTTCATTTCGGCTATATCGCCTTTGTGAAGAACACAAGCTCCTTCTAATTGACAAAAATAAGGAAATTCGCCAAGCGTTCTTTTTGCGGCTTCTCTTGCCACCGCAAAAGCCTCACATAAGATATCATCTAATGTTGTGCCATTGGCTAA
Organism: Candidatus Methanomethylophilaceae archaeon; assembly: GCA_963593105.1. Taxonomy (GTDB): domain Bacteria; phylum Bacillota_I; class Bacilli_A; order Erysipelotrichales; family Erysipelotrichaceae; genus Colivicinus. The sequence goes on from CAVBAX010000032.1 coordinate 8,586, forward strand.
TCTATCTTTAAATTCTTGTGTTTTAGCTTTTAACTCTTCATCGCTTAAAGCAGCCATAGACGCTTCTAGGTCAAGAGTTGGTTTAACTTGTTGTTCAACTTCAGCTAATATTTTTTTATCTGTATTAAATAATTTATCAAAAATACTCATAAAAACCTCTTTTACCGTATTATTGTACCACAGTGTATTAAAATAGCATGCTATACAGCTGATAAGCAGCCATTTATTTACAAGTACAATGTTTTTGGGAATGCCACACTTGAATAGAATATCTATTTAGAGGCGCAGCTATTTACCAAGGCTCCAATCGAGCCAATTTTTAAATTTTACATTAATTGTGTAAGGCCTTTGTTTCTTATGTTGATGGCGGCATTGATATCTCTGTCATGATATGTGCCACATTCAGGACACTTCCAAGTTCTTATATTTAGCCAATCATCTTGACTATATCCAAGCCTTTTGTTTATGTATCCACACTTATTACATGTTTGCGAGGTATAAGTTGAACTAACTTGTATAAATCTTTTTTCATACCACTTGCACTTATACTTAATCATTTCAATCAGCCTATTCCACCCAGCATTTGTTATAGCTCTTGCGAGTTTATGGTTTTTTAACATTTCTTTAGATTTTAAATCTTCTAAAATAATGACATCATAATTAGTTACTATCCATTTGGAAAGTGTATGCAAATAGTGTTCTCTTTTGTTAGCTATTTTTTCATTGTATTTAGCTACCATCTTTCTAGCTTTTTGATAATTTTTGAAATCTAGAAGCGTTTTAGATTTATCAGTTTTCATAACTTCTTTGGCTTTTGAAAGTCGCCTAGCTGTGCATCTTTGCCAATAGATCAGTTTATCTTCTAGTTCCTTGTCAAACCTAGGCAATGGAAACTTGTTACCATCAGATAATGTTATAAGATTTTTTAAGCCTAAGTCTATGCCACAGACTTTATTTGTTTTTGGCAGTTTATCAATTTCTGTTTCAAATAATATGGATGCAGTATATTTACCACTGCTCAATAAGCGAATTGTAACATTTCTGATATCACCTTTGGGAATTGGAGAACTGCGATAATAAATACTTCCGATTGTCGGCAATCTAATATGATGGTTATCGATTATCTCGATATTTTTATAGGCGCATTTAATTGTAAAAGATTGTTCGTTTCTTTTATGTTTATATTTTGGGTAATCCATTTTATTATTAAAATTTTTAGAAAATGCATTACTTATTTTTTGATTAACGTTTATTAAACATGTAGGTTCTACTTCTTTTAACCAAGGATATTCTTCTTTCAATGTAGCAAGAATATAGTTAAGACCTTCTTGATTAATAAATGATGCGCCATTTTTTAATCGTTTAGTTTCCATTTCCAAAATTTGATTCCAAAGCCATCTAGTACTTCCAAAGCACTTAGCAAATTTTATTTTTTGTTCATTGTTTGGATAAATTCTAATTACTTTACCTTTAAATACTTTACTCATTAACCTCCTTTCTATGCTCCTACTTCTTTATAGACATGAATCGGAAAAATTCCTACCCTTAAAGATATTTTTTTAAATCAATTATAAAAAAAGATAAGCGTTACGCCTATCTTAATCCCCATCATAATAAACCTAATCTACAATTTTTATATTTTGGGCTTGAAGGCCTTTTGGCCCTTCAACCATGTCAAACTCAACCTTTTTCCCTCTCTCTATAGTTTTGAATCCATCCATAACTAATTGAGAAAAATGGAAGAACGCATCTTGGCCTTCATCAGACGTGATAAAGCCAAAACCTTTGGTTTCGTTGAAACGCTTTACTATTCCTTGCATTAGAATGTTCGCTCCTTCTTTCATTATTCTATCACGAAATAAGAAAAATGTAATCGCTTTCTTTTCATGCTTTGGCTAATACAATGGCTTTAATATGTTTGGCTTTATCTTTAAACGCCTTAGACACACCAAGTAATGAAGATCCAGTTGTACATACATCATCAACAATTAACAACTTATCGATGTATTCTCCATCATAATAATAGTTATCTAACATCAGTTTTCTTCCTACTAGGTCTTTTCCTTCTTGTATAAGGTCTTTTTTCATTTTTAAGCCTTTTACTTCCTTAAATCCCAAACGTTCGAATATGAGTTTTAAATGGTCAAATCCTCTTTTGTTTATTTTTTCATTGGAGCTTGGCACATATACAACTTTATAGCCAAGAAACATCAAACCAATTATTAGGTCTATCTTGTATAAAAAAATATCGCTTAGCGCTTCGTCGTAGCATTCTTTATATTGAAGTAATAATGTTTTAAACAAAGAATCGTATTCATAAAAACTTATGCATTCTAAATCTTCTAAATTAAACTCTTTTACTTTTAACTTCAACAATTTTCTACATTCAATACAAAGTTTATCTTTTTCAATCAATAAACTATATAAGGAATATTTATTAATTGGTTTATCACAATAAAGACATTTCATATTTTTGATTTGCCTCCTTTAAATCGTTTATTGCTTCTTTTATTTCTTTTTCTAGTACTGCACTAAAAATATAAGCTTCGCCTGTTGGGTTATTAAAGTTTCTTCCAACTCTGCCTAGCATTTGAACTAGCGAACTTTTATCGAAAACGCCTTTATTAAATATCAAGATAATACAATTTACATCATATATAGTGATTCCTCTTTCAAGAACGGTTGTAGCGAATATAAATTGATATTTTTTATTTTTAAAATCATTAATGTTTTTATCACGATCTTCCAAATCGGAGTAAACATAAGTACAACTTATAAAATGTTTAAAGAACAAATACATTATTGAGCATATTTTCTTGCTAGAGACAAAAATAATACATTGATTGGCCATGTTCTTTAAATATGAATACATAATTATAAGTAAATAAATCTTGGGTCCATAAATCACTTTTGGAATAATTAAAGGTTTAAGGCTTGGCCTAACAAATAAATTAAGCTCTTTGTATTTCCTATTTTTTAAAAAGGACATAAGAAAATCATTAGTGGTAGCTGTAGAAAATATAATATGGCCTTTAGCGCTATTTAATGCAATATTCATAAGCTCTTTATTGCCTGATAAGGGATAAGCGTCAACCTCATCCAAAATAAGTAAATCAAAGGTCTTATAGTATCTAAATAATTGATGTGTTGTGCATATTATTAAATCGCCAGAATCTTGACTTGTGTGCCCTCCATATAAAGCTACAACTTTTGCGTTAGAAAATATCGATTTAAAACGTATATATAAATCAATTACTACTTCACGTCTTGCGATGGCGTAACAAACTCTCAAACCTTTTTTTAGATAAGTGGATATCGATTCTACAACAATTTCAGTTTTGCCTGCACCGCAAACCGCTTTCAAAAGAATGTCATAATCATCAATATAATAAACACATTTATCGCTTATCTCTTTTTGATAAATGGTTAAAGGATACTTAAAAGAATAATCAAAACTATTAAAAGAGACATCGTATTCCTTAGGTGCGAGTTCATCCTCTAATAAAAGTCTTTTAAAAGAAATGCATTTTCGACAATAGATGCCTTTATGTCCTTTATAAAAATATTCAGAATCTATATTTCCACATCTCTTACATTTCATCAATACATAATAGACAAGGATTTATAAAATTCCTACCTTTTTCTTCGATTTCTGAAAATGGGATTACTTCTTAATCTATTTGCATGATTAAAAGGTTTTTCTTTATCTAAAGATTTAAGTGAATTCTTCGCAACAATTAAAAAAATACAAATCAATACAATCGCAATAATCATCCAATCACCTCATGCTAATTTTACAATAAAAAAACCGACATTTCTGTCGGATAAATTCAACTTGGTGGAGCATAGCGGGATCGAACCGCTGACCTCCTGCGTGCAAAGCAGGCGCTCTCCCAGCTGAGCTAATGCCCCAAGTTATAATTTTTATGGTGGGCCTGAATGGACTTGAACCAACGACCTCACCCTTATCAGGGGTGCGCTCTAACCACCTGAGCTACAGGCCCATCAACGCATCGCTATCGATTGCGCTTATTAATAATACCATATCCATAAATTATTGCAAGTACTTTTTTAAAATTTTTTAAAAAATTTTTATTTTTTTAAATGTACTAAAATAACTCGTATAATTGGCAGAAATTGTAAATAATAAAATCTAATATTTCAATCAAATATTTAAATTTATAGGTTATAGTCACAAAGAACAAAATTGAATAATTATTTTATGTTAAATCCATAATTATTTCTTAGTTAAAAAGTATTCTTGTTCAGATATATTAGTGATAATAAATAACAATAATTCACCATTAGTAGCTACTACATTTTTTTAAAATAAATATTACAACATCATGATATTCTTTAACC
>CAVBAX010000033.1:0-12925 GCA_963593105.1 Candidatus Methanomethylophilaceae archaeon
GTAGTACCAAATACTTCTTTATGTATAGAACCACAATTTGAACACATCTTAGTAGAAATAGACCACTTATTTATTTTATGGAAGATTTTACCTCTATCTTTGAGTTTGTACTCTAAAAGCACTCTAAAAGTGCCAAAACTATTATCATTAACTGATTTAGCTAATTTTAATGTTTGGGCTTGTGCTTTTAGATTTAAATCTTCCACAAATATGTAATCATATTCATTAACAAGTTTATATGAAAGCTTATGTAAATAGTCTTTAAAAGAATTGGTTATCTTCTCATGAATCTTATTTACTTTAAGCTTTTGTTTACAAATATTCTTACATTCATTTAATGGTTTTATGTAAATAGGATATCTTTTATCACCAATAGTTTTATAGCCTTTAATATTAGTTCTTAACATTCTATCTAGTTTTCTTTGTTCCTTAACTAATTTATTTTCATATTGTCTATAAAACTTAGGATAATTACCAAAATCATTAAAGTTAGATGCATAAAAATCATGACTTGAATAATCTAGTCCAATTGATTTATTTATATTTAATTCAGCATTTGGAATATCACATTCATATTCAATACATATAGAGGCATGATATTTATTTGTTGATGATTTAGATATAGTAATATTCTTTACTTCATATCCACTAAGAAGATTTACACTTCCTCTATATTTAACATAACCTAGTTTTGGTATCTTTAGTTTTCTATTAACTATATCAATACAATCTTTAGGTGGCTGGCATGTTCTATAGCTTTGTTTATCTCTTTTTGATTTAAACTTAGGAAAACCAATCTTTTGTTTATTCTTTATACCTTTAAAGAAATTGTTATAAGCTTTATTTAAATCTTGTGTACTTTGTGATAAAGCTTGTCCTTCTACTTCACTTAAGAAAGGATAATCAACTAATAAATCAGAATAATTAGTTTTTAATACTTTATTATTTTCTTTATAGTATTCATTTCTTATTTCAAGTTGTTTATTATAAACAAAGCGAACACAACCAAAACACTTTAAGAAATATTCTATCTGATCTTTGTTTGGATATAATCTTACTTTAATAGCTTTATTTTTTAACATTGTTTACCTTTATACAAGTTAATTATATTTAATAAACAAATTATATTATTCCCAAGTTTTTCCCATTATTATCCACATATGTGGATAACTTATTAATGATATATTTTCAAATAGTTATCATTATTAGTTTCTATATTGTTTTAAGTAATGGTTTTTGTATTTACAAACAAAGATTAAATGAAATTACAATAAATACTTACTATGACTGTTTAAGATGTATTCTCTTACAACATTTATATTAACCCGCTATTGGTAGCACTATGTAAAAGCATAGGTTTTATCTGGTGGGTTTTCTATATATTATATTCATATTTAAAATCTTTTGTATAAATGATATATTTCTCTGGCAATTTTAATTTATATTTATCTTTGAAACAATCAAATGATTTGTGTGATTTAAAATTACCGGATTTAACTTCGATTGGAACTATTTTATAAGAACATCACGAAAATACCAACTGAAAAGTGTCTATTTTTCACGAAAATACCAACTTAGATAATAAAAAACCATCAAATTTAATTGATGGTTCGCTTCTATTCGCTTCTAAGTGCGATAACTGGATCTTGTTTAGCTGCTTTTTTACTTGGAATAAAGCCTGCAATCATTGTAAGGAATATAGATATTACAACTAATACTAAGGCTGGTTTTAATTCAAGGACAGCTTTAATATCTTCAATTTGAGTTAAGGTATAAATTATCTTATTGATTGGAATTGTTAATAAGTAAGACACACCAACACCAATACCACCTGATAATAAGCCAATAATAAATGTTTCAGCATTAAATATTGAACTTACATTACGCTTACTTGCGCCCATAGCTCTAAGAATTCCTATTTCTTTTGTACGTTCCATTACACTTATTAGAGTAATAACCGCAATCATGATGCTAGATACAATTAATGAAATAGATACAAAGGCAATTAGCACATAAGTAACGGCATTAATAATTGTTGAAACAGAAGACATTAGCATACCGGTTAAGTCGGTATAAGATATTTGTTTCTCTTCAGCTACAGAATTATTGTAATCATCAATAACATTTAAGAAGTTTTCTTTACTATCAAAACTATTAAAGTAGAAAGATATAGTAGTTGGCTCATCCTTATCTTGATAGCCTAAATTAGTTAAATTATTAGAATAAGATGCACTAGAACTTGTTAACATACTAGACATAAGTCTTGATAGTTCTTCTTCATCCATATTAAAGTTAAATGCACTTGAGAAAGCATCAGTATCTACACTAAAGGCATTTTCCATATTAGAGAATATTTTAGTAAATGGTGAAGTTGATTGAGCAACAATATTAGCAACATCTTCCATAACGTAGTAATTAATAATATCTTTAGCATTATTATAAGCATCGCCATAAATTAGTGAAGAATTTGCGCTGATAGCACTATTTGCGACAGCATCATAGTTGATAGAATTTAAACCATCTTCACTTATAGTTGTAAACGCCATCTGTTCATTGTAAGTTCCATTGTTTCTTATGGAAACAAAATATTGTCTAATAATATCATATATAACAGTTTTAACATTTTCACTGTCGATATTAAGTGTTGCGCCTTGTTCAGACGCAGACAAAGCGCCATTGATTGCGTTTTTTAAATCATCACTAGCATCAAGTCCATTTATAATTGATTCCTCAATATTATCAGGGATTATATATGTAATGTTTATTGTATATTGATCTTTAGCGAAATATAGTTCAGTTTCACCATTTGTTACAACGATATAATCTTCATCCTTTTTCGCTTCTTCATTAAATACGCATCCTAACATTGGATTGGTTTCATTAATTAATGTTCCTTTTTCACCACATCCTGTTGCGACATATGTTGTTTGTTTAAAGGATTTTATAATTTCTGTTAGCATTTCTTTGGCTATTGTCTTATCAAGATATGCAATACCTGAAGAAAAAGTATTTGTTAATTCATTTACGCTTTGTTTAATTGCTTCAGAGTTATCTGTGATAATTGATGGAAAATCTACATTATCAATTGATTGCGTATCTAAATCAAACTTGAACGCATTCTTTAACTTATCCTCATCAACAGTAACTAAATCATTAAAGTTAAGTCCTGATTCATTCTTATCTTCATCAAATCTATTTCCCGAGAAAACATCAATTTCAGGATTATCTAGTTGTTTTCTAACAATCGCAGAGTTAGATGCTTTATCAATGATATGATCAATTAAGCTAGGTAAATAGATAACACCGCTTATTGAGGAATCACTATCACTTACCGCAATACCTGTAATCTTTAAAGTTTCGGCATTTTTATAGACATTAGACATATATTCTTCATCAGATGACATATCTTCAAAAGTATTGTATTTAGAGTTATATTTATATAAATCAGATACATCAACTAGTTTTAATTCTCTATTCATTAAATCAGCATATGTATAATCTTTACCATCATCTTCATAATCCGATCCCTTATTGGTCATTACATCAGAGATGATTTGTTTTAAAACTTCATTGTCTCTTAAACCTAAAGAATAAACTAATAAATCAGATATTTGATCTTTTTGATTCAAAACAATCATTACCTCGTTATAGTTAGTAGGATAATCACCTTCAAGTAATGTTGTGTTTTCTTTTAGACTATCAAGTTCCACTTCTTGAAATACGCCCATTGAAGAAGAAGCGGACAGCGATGATAAAAGTGATGCAGCAGAATCAGAATAAATAGATGACATTAAAGTACTAGGATTAGTTTGAACAATCTTATCGGTAATGTCTTTGGTATAGATTCTAGGAGTTATTGAATAAGAATACTTAATTTTATATACATCATTTTCATATAGATCCTTATTATCATTTAAATAGTCCATGAAACTTTTTAAGTCATTAGATCCAATACTATCAACCATACTTGAAACCATCATTTGTTCATGAACTAGGCCATCGCTTGTTTCGTTGTTATTGTTTGATGGCATCGTTGAAGAAAGTATTGCCCCAAAAATATTTGAAGTTTCCGATTGTATTGTTAAGGGATAAGAAGACATCGTATCATCTTGTATCTTATCAATGTAGTTTTGAAAACCTGTTGATAAAGATAATATTAAGGCTATACCAATAATACCAATTGAACCAGCAAAAGCAGTTAATATTGTCCTTCCTTTTTTAGACAATAGGTTATTAAAAGATAAAGATAAGGCAGTAATAAAGGACATATGAGCCTTGCCGATTTTTTCTTTTTTAGTGAGTTGTAAATCATTTACTATATATGGATTAGAATCATCGATGATATTTCCATCTTTTAATTTAACAATTCTATTAGCGTATTGTTCAGCTAGTTCTGGATTATGGGTAACCATAACTACAAGCCTGTCTTTAGCTACTTCTTTTAACAAGTCCATTACTTGAATACTTGTTTTAGTATCAAGAGCACCGGTAGGCTCATCAGCTAAGACAATAGATGGGTTATTAACAAGGGCCCTGGCAATAGCGACTCTTTGCATCTGACCACCAGATAATTGGTTTGGCTTTTTATGTGCTTGCTGCTTTAGTCCTACTTTATCTAGAGCATCTAGAGCCATTTGTTTTTTGACTTTGCCACTAACACCAGATATTGTAAGAGCGAGTTCAACATTAGATAAAATACTTTGATGAGGTATTAGATTATATGATTGAAACACAAAACCAATAGTATGATTTCGATATGAGTCCCAATCTTTATCTTTGTAGTGTTTTGTTGAAATATTATTTATAACTAAATCACCACTATCATATTTATCTAGACCACCAATAATATTTAATAATGTTGTCTTTCCACTTCCAGATGGACCTAGAATGGCGAGGAATTCATTGTCTCTAAGATTTAGCGATACGTTATCTAAAGCCTTTTGTATAAGGTTTCCTGTCTTGTAAGTTTTTGAAATATTTTTAATTTGTAACATGTTTGAATGATACCACCTAATTTAAAAATATATTGCGAAAATAATGCTAAAAAGCTTAAAAAAACTTATGGTTATTATTTGTGCTTAAATTAACTTATAATATTAATTAGGAAATATGAACATCGATCAAATAAAAACATTTTTAGCGATAGTTGACTATGGAAGCTTCTCTTCAGCAAGTGGCCATCTTTTTATTACCCAATCTAATGTAAGTAAAAGACTTGAAAGCTTAGAAGATGAATTAGGTATAAAACTAATACTTAGAAAAAAGGGGCAACGTACAATTGAACTTACAGAATATGGTGTTAACTATGTTCCTATCGCAAGACAAATGTTAGTCTTGTTAGAGGCTAGTAATAATCTTAAAAATAAAGAAGATATTAAACAATTAAGAATTGCTAGTGTTGATGCGGTAAATAATTTTACTTTGGTTCCTTTATTTCAAGATCATATTAAAAAGTTTTCTAATATTAAATTGTCGGTATTAACTCATCATTCAAATGAGATACCTTCACTTATTGAAAATAATACAGCCGATATCGGCTTTGTGTTTTCAAGAATTAACTATTCTTTTATTGACTATAAGCCGATATATAGAGAACTTATGTATTTGATATGTCCTGAAGGTAGTATATATACTGATAATTATGATCCAGCTTTACTTGATCCTAAAAAAGAAGTTTATTTAAATTGGGGGCAAGACTTTGTCCAATGGCATAATCGTTATTTTAATCCCAATGATCATGCGATGATAGATGTTAATGCAGGTACCGAGATTCAATTATATCTACAAGAAAAAGATAGTTGGGCAATTGCGCCAATGTCGGTAATTGAACAAATTAGATTGCGTAATCCTGAATCAAATGTTGTCTATTATCGTTTAAAGGATTCTCCACCTCCAAGAATTTGTTACGAGATAACAAATCGTAATCAAAATACTTATCAAAAAAATGTCATCAGTATTTTTGAAGAAGAATTAGATGAATTTATTGATAAGAACAAATATATTTGTCGATATGAAACTTGGATGGATAAGAAATAGAAAACAACATATGAAACTATTCCATTAGAGTTTGTTTTTCCATGAACCTACTTAGCATAAAGGCGCAAAAGTAAGGGAAGGTAATTATGTAGTCACTATAGCCAATATTGTTGTTAGAGAACTTTATGCCATGTTTAATGTCTTTGTATTTTGAATTATTTATTAGATTAAGCATTGAATTTGCTTTGCCACTTTTAGCTTTTACTTCTATTGGTATGAGCTCATTTTTACTTCTAATAAAGAAATCTTGTTCTAGTGATCCTTCATCTTTTTTATAATAATATAAAGCATAATCTTGTTTTCTAAGTGCTTCCGCAATGAAATTTTCATATAATGCACCTTTATATACACCAAGATTTTTGTTTTGTCTTAAATCATCTTGCGCTTCTTTATCTAAATTAGCAATTAATAAGCCAGTATCAGGAACATAGATTTTAAATTTATTAATGTCAAAATTACCTTTTAAAGGCAATTCAGGAAAATTTAGACAATGACAAAGCGAAGCGATACCAGCATCAGCTAACCACTCTATGCATCCTATATATTCTCTAGATCTTGCGTTTCTTGAAACTAAGCTATATTGAAATTTTTTGTTTTCTTTAGCAAGCTGAACGGGAATACTTCTATATACAGAAATAATCTTGGTTTGATTTAATCCTTCAGCATATTTTCTTACATCTTCTTCATAGTCAAGGATTATTTGTCTTTGAAGATCTAAAGTATTTGAAAAGTTTTTATTTTCAACATATGAAGAAACAATGGCAGGCATACCACCTAATACACAATAATCTAAAAATAGTCTTTTAAAAGTTTCAAATTGTGTATTTGAAAGTGGCTTAAAACTTAACATGTTATTAAGGACGATATCTATTTGATTATTCGTATATCCAAGTGCCCATAAAAATTCTTCAAAGTCCATTGAATACATTTCTATATCAGTTTTATAGCCAACAGAATTAGAGTGGATTTTTTTGTAGTTAATGCCAAGCAGTGAACCAGAACAGATGACATCATATTTTTTGTCTATACAAAAAGATTTTAAGGATGTTGCAATATCAGGGTAATCTTGTATTTCATCAAAGATGATAACTGTATTTAGCTCATTAAATTTTTTTAAAGGATCAATAAAAGAAATGTTTTTAATTATAGAATTAACATCATAACCGTCTTCAACAATTGTCGTAAACTTTTTCTCTAGGGCGAAGTTAATATATATGACATTGTCATATTCCTTATTGGCGAAGTTTAAAATACTTTCGCTTTTACCGATTTGTCTTGCTCCTTTAACTATTAGTGGCATATGTTTAGGATTATCTTTCCATGCCTTAAGATAGTCATCTATTTTTCTTTTTAAGTACATAATTATTCACCTTTTATAAGTAAATTATACTAATAAATCACGTTTTTCGAGGATAATTTTGCCATATTATCACGTTTTTGGAAGATAAATTAGCTAATTTCTCACGTTTTCAAATACTTGCAAATAGATAATTATTTTGATAGTATTAATAGCGTGCTATCAATAGCGTGCTATTAATTGGAGGAATGTATGGATAATGTAGATATAGGCTATAAGATCAAAAAGATAAATGATGTTCTTCAAAAAAGAGCTGATGAAACAATGAGAGAAATGGATGTGACTTTTTCTCAACATCATGTTCTTATTTATTTAATTCATTGTGAGGACCATACTTCAACTTTAAAGGCAATAGAAAAAAAGTTTAAAGTATCGCAAGCTACGATGGCTGGTTTAGTTAAACGGCTTGAAGAAAAGGGCATGGTTGAATCTTATTCTTTAGAATCTGATAAACGTATCAAGATGGTAAAGATATCTGATAAAGGTAAAGAAGTATGTAATAAAAGTAAAGAATTAATAATTCAATCTGAGCAAAGAATTAGAGAAATATTTACAAGTGAAGAAATTAAACAATTCATCGATTATTTAGATCGAATGTATAAGTATTTAGATAAGGAGACCAGCTATGAATCTGTCAAGTAAAAAGTGATCGATTTATCTGATTTCTTAAATTTATTGTTTTGAGTATATTAAAACTCGTTTATTTAAGTTAAATAATATTGTTCCGATTATGGATGATATTTATTTATAAAAAGTATTATTTTGATCTTTGAAATTTATCGTTTGAAATTATTTGTATATGAACTCTTCACTTGGGTGTTTAAGAATCCAATAGATGTATCTTGTTAGTTTGGCTGCACAATGTCCAAGAGCGTTGTAATGAGACTTTCCTTGAGATTTCTTTAACTCGTAGTAAGCCTTAATAGGTCCTTCTATTCTAGACATATTAAATGCCGACCATATCAAGGCATATCTTAAAAGTTTATTGCCACGTTTAGACATTCTAGTTCTATTAGCTTCCCATGTTCCTGATTGTCTTACTTTCGGATCAAGGCCTGCATAAGCTACCAGTTTCTCAGAAGAGCCAAATCGGTCTATACTGATAATGGCAGACATGATGTAACCAATCTCTATATCGTTAATACCTTTTAACTGATGTAGAGGAGAATTAATAACGGTTTGGTGTTGTTTAATCTCTTTTTCGATTTCATCTATCTGCCTTTCTTTTAATTCAAGAGTTTCTATACATTGTTTAATGTTTAAACCTAGTGCCACAGAATCAATACCGATAGAGTTTTTAGCTAACTGCTTCAGTTCTTCGATCTTCTTTAAGGAATATTTACCTTTGGAAGCCTCATTAGCTATATTCTTTAATTTATCGATTCTGGTATTAGCTATTAACTTGGCTGTAGGATACTCTTTCAAGATAGCCCTTATAGCCGAAGCATTAATGTTTACTAAGGATTCCGCTTCTGGGAATGTTCGATCAAGATAGGTTTTAAGTTTAATCTTCATCTTTGAAGAATCAACCATTAGAAAGTCTCTTTGAAGAGCTAGTTCTTTAAGCTCATTGGATTGATATTCCTCATTAGACAGCTTTGAATATTCAAGCGATAAAAACTCAGCGATGGCACGAGAATCGATATTATCGTTCTTTGTGTCTCTAAGAGATATTGATCTAAACCTGCTGGTCATATAAGGATTTATTAAATAACACTTATATCCCTTGGCAGTTAGATAGTTAAATAAAGTCTGATGATAATGACCTGTTGATTCAAAACCGACATAGATATCATTTCCTTTACTTAACGATTTGAGTTTTGAATTTAATGATTTAAAACCTTTATCATTATTTTCAAAATGGAGTGCATCAAGTTCTATTACACCAGTGGATGGATTATAGATACTTGCGACGTGTTCATATTTGGCTACGTCGATGCCACAAAATAGTTTGGTCATTTAAAAAGACCGCCTTTCTGAAACCTTATAGTTTCTATAGCGGTCTTAGCAGTGTAAACTTGCGTGACATGAAGGTATCAAATTAAACCTATCCAGCTATAAACAGATGTGATAAGATCCTATAGATTCACTCTCCTTGAAGTAGATGGAACTACAAAAATTCATAAGAGTACTAAGGTTCATCTACATTCTATCTAAAGGTTAGAAAGGATTGTGATACTAAACGTTACTACAAGGTACGTTTGTATCATACAAGTAGATTTATGTTAAAAACACTTAAAAGCTGTATTGGTGAATATAAAAAAGCAACCATTTTAACACCAATCATTACAGCACTTGAAGTATTGATGGAAGTACTTATCCCCTTTGTCACAGCGTCTATTATTGATAAAGGAATAAATGCTGGTGATATGTCAGCTGTATATAAGTATGGTGGCTTATTATTGTTGATTGCGTTTGTATCCTTGTTTGCGGGTACATTAAGCGCAAAGCTTGCTGCTGAAGCTTCAACAGGTTTTGCGGCTAATGTAAGAGAAAGAATGTATAAAAATATACAAACATATTCTTTTTCAAACATTGATAAATTTTCAACAGCTGGTTTAGTCACACGTCTTACAACTGATGTTACTAACTTACAAAATTCATTTATGATGCTAATCCGTTTTGCGGTAAGACCACCACTAATGTTTACAATGTCAATTATTATGTGTGTGATTATTTCGCCATCTTTAAGTACTATTTTCTTGGTTGCAATTATCTTTGTGGCTTTATTAATTGTTGGTATGTTGCCTAAGGTTAATAAAATTTTTACTGAAACTTTTAATAAGTATGATGATTTAAACAATGAGGTACAAGAAAATATCAATGGTGTTAGAGTTGTTAAAGCTTATGTTAGAGAAGAACATGAAAAAGAAAAGTTTTCTAAGGCTGCTAGTAATCTAAGAAAACTATTTGAAAAAGCTGAAGGTATTATGGCTTTAACTACTCCAATCATGATGATTGCGGTATATGGTTGTATTATTACCCTTAGCTGGTTTGGCGCACACTTTATTGTTGATGGTAAGCTAACAACAGGTCAATTAACTTCAATGTTTTCTTATGTTATGTCTATCTTAATGTCACTTATGATGTTAAGTATGGTTATTGTCATGATTACAATGTCTATCGCTTCGGCAAAAAGAATTGCAGCTGTAATTAATGAAAAACCTGATATTGAAAATTGTGAAAAGCCTTTAATGAGAGTACTAGATGGAAGTATTGACTTTAATCATGTTAATTTCTCTTATACTAGTGGAACAGGTGAAAATGTTTTATCTGATATTGATTTGCATATTAAATCTGGTGAAACTATTGGCATTATTGGTGGAACAGGTTCTGGTAAATCTACTTTAGTTTCATTAATTTCTAGATTGTATGATGCAAAAAGTGGTGAAGTATTAGTGGGCGGTGATAATGTTAAAAACATCGATATTGAAACACTAAGAAATGAAGTTGCAGTTGTCTTACAAAAAAATGTCTTATTCTCAGGAACTGTAATTGAAAATCTAAGATGGGGCAAGGAAGATGCAAGTATAGAAGAGTGTTGGAATGCTTTGACTCTGGCTTGTGCAGATGAATTTATTAAAAAGATGCCCGATGGTATTAATGGTCATGTAGAGCAAGGTGGCGCTAATTTTTCAGGTGGTCAAAGACAAAGACTATGTATCGCTAGGGCTCTGCTTAAAAGTCCTAAGGTATTAATATTAGATGATTCAACTAGTGCTGTAGATACAGCAACCGATGCTAAGATTCAAAACGCTTTTAATACAAAGATTCCTGATACTACAAAGATTATAATTTCTCAAAGAATTTCTTCAGTTAAAAATGCTGATCGTATTATCGTCTTAGATGATGGCAAGATTTCTGGCTTTGATAGTCATGAAAACTTGATTAAAAATAATGCGATTTATAGAGAAATTGAAGAAGCACAAAATAAAGCTGGTGGTGACTTTGATAAGCCACAAGTTGATTAGGAGGTGAGTTTATGCCAAGAAATCAAATGAAACCTATAAAGAAAGTTAAAAAAGGAACTTTTACAAGAGTAATTAAATATATGTTAAAGGACTATACACCACATATGTTAATAGTAGTGGCTTGTATAATCATTTATGCACTTTCTTCAGTTCAAGGTACTTTATTTTCTAAGACTTTGATTGACTCATATATTGTGCCAATGTTACAAAGCGGATCAACTGATTTTGGACCATTGTTAGTTGCGATTAAAAATCTAGTTTGTATTTTACTTGTTGGTGTTGTGGCTTGTTATATTTATAACCGTTTGATGGTAAAAGTATCTCAGGGCACTATGGAAAGGTTAAGAAATGAATTATTTAGCCATATGCAAACTCTGCCAGTTAAGTATTTCGATAGCCATTCACATGGCGATATCATGTCAGTTTATACAAATGATGTTGATACAATGAGACAGGTAATATCGCAAACTATTCCTAATGTCATTACTTCAATTATTACAATTATTTCTACGTTTGTATCAATGGTTATTTTATCTGTACCTCTTACTTTGGTGTCACTATGTATGATTGCTATTATGATGGTTTTTGTGGCAAAGATTGGTGGTAAATCTGGTAAATATTTTGGTGAGCAACAAAAATCATTAGGTGGTTTAAATGGCTATATTGAAGAAATGATTAATGGTGTAAAAGTTGTTAAAGTATTTTGCCATGAACAAAAAGCTATTGAAGACTTTAAAGAAAAAAATGAAGACTTACGTGTTTGTTCATTAAACGCTAATAAGTATGCCAATATAATGATGCCAGTAATGGGTAATCTTGGTAATATTTCTTATGTATTAATTGCGATTGTTGGTGCAACTTTATGTTTGAACAATATTGGTAATTTAACACTTGGTACTATCGTTTCTTTCTTAAGTTTAAATAAAAGTTTCACTCAACCTGTAACCCAAATTTCTCAACAAGTAAATGCGGTTGCCTCAGCTATGGCTGGCGCTGAGCGTATATTTGCTTTGATGGATGAAGAAAGTGAAGTTGATGATGGTTATGTAACTTTAGTAAATGTTATTGAAAATGAAGATGGTTCATTAACAGAAACTGATAAAAGAACTGATGTATGGGCTTGGAAGCATCCTCATCATGATGGTACTTTAACTTATAAAAAGTTAGAGGGTAAGATTACCATGGATAATGTTGATTTCTCATATGATGGCAAAAAGATTGTCTTACATGGTGTTAGTTTATATGGAAATCCTGGTGAAAAGATTGCCTTTGTAGGGTCAACTGGAGCAGGTAAGACTACTATTACTAATTTAATTAATAGATTCTATGATATAGCTGATGGCAAAATTAGATATGATGATATTAATATTAATAAGATTAAAAAGTCTTCACTTAGAAAATCTTTAGGTATCGTTTTACAAGATACAAACTTATTTACAGGTACTATCATGGATAATATTAGATATGGTAGACTTGATGCCAGCGATGAAGAATGTATTGCGGCGGCTAAGCTTGCTAATGCGGATAGCTTTATTAAAAGATTACCTGATGGTTATAATAC
>CAVBAX010000034.1:0-12303 GCA_963593105.1 Candidatus Methanomethylophilaceae archaeon
TGTTTGATTATAAAAGATATGATGAAGTTGAGGCTGAAATTAAAGCCAAGAAAGGAGCACTATGTATTGCACAAAATTCCCTAAAGAAATCCAAGATTTAATGGATATTGTTAAGCCTTATTTTGAGAAACATCATTTAAGAGAAGATGCTCCTCAAGAAATCAAGGATACATATAAACAAATACAAGCCATGTTAGATAAATTAAAGACTCCATCTTTGTATGATGCAGAAAGGTAAAAATTAATCTAAATTCATATGGCTTTTAGTCTATAAATGAAGTTAACTTTAATGATAATGGTGGCCTTGGCATTGATGATGTGTAAGGCTACTTTTTATTTCTTCAATAAAAAAGGCAATAGAATTAACTATTGTCTTAAGAAGTCTAACATCCTTGTTCTATAATCTAATGCTTCATCATATACACCATGGCCATATGTATCTTCATACATATAGATATCACAATTTAATTTATCAGCTATTTCTATTGAACCGTTAGGTGTTACAACTTTATCACCATTAGATCCTAGTACTAGTACTGGACATTTTATTTTATCTAAATTATCATAGGCATTTATTGTTAAACATGAATTAGCTAAGATGATAAATCTTTGATATTCTTCATCGCTGATATTTTTATTAGCTTCTATTAGTGCATCTTTATAGTTATTGTATGTATCATTTGAATATACATCTTTTATAAAAGAATCTAATAGTTCATCTTCATTTTTTTCTTTAGCTAAATCAATCCAATTATTGACTACTTTAATAAAGGTTTCGTTTGTTTTAGATAATGTGGAACCTAATACTAGTTTTCCTACAAGTTCTGGATAATTGATTGCGATTTCTTCGGCAATCATGCCACCTTGCGAAGCACCAAAGATATAAGCATCTTTAATATTTAATTTTTTTAATTGTTTAGCAGTTAAATCTGCTAAATCTTTTATTGTGGTGCCATCTTTTAAATCTTTAGGTCTATCTAATACATATATTGTAAAGTCTTGTGTATAGTCTTTAAATGCTTCTTTAATAGCGTCAGCAGAGTTGATAATTGAATGAATAGATAAGCCAGGAATAATAATAAAGGTTTTTTCACCTTCGCCAAATTTAATATAGTCCATATAGTCTTCTTCCTTTGTTTGACAAGCACATAACATAAATAATGATAATAAGATAATAATAAACTTTTTCATTAGAAAATAATCCTTCCTGTAGCTAGACAATAAGCAGCTACAATTGCGTATAGAACTAGTGTTGTGACAATAGAAATAATGCGATCTTTCCTAGTTTTTTTAATATAAAGATTAGTAATAACCACTACAAATAGACAAAAGATAGCTGATAAAAGATGCTTGGGGAAGTTTTGTATACATTGGCTTATGTAATACATAGAAAATAATACTTCTATAAAATTGCCAATGCCTAGAATAATATCACCAATTACATTATCTTTTTTACAATAGTAGGCAATAAAACCACCAGGAAGTGTTAATAAAGATGTCCAAAACCAGTTACCAAAATAATAATAGTAGGCTTTTTCCCAAGAAATATGGCCAATTATAGCTTCGGTTGCGAATATTGTTGGTTGGCTTATTAAGAAAAAAAGAAAGCATTTCAAAGCTGCTTCGTAGTTTTTCTTACAATTAACGACGATAATAATCGCAAATAAGACCCACCATTCATATTGAATGCCAATATCTTGAAAAGATGTTCCATATAGAAAATTAACATCCATTATTATTCCTACATAAATACCTATAACAAGGGCAAAGACAACAACTTTAGACCATGTCATTTTGATATTTCCAAATAACTTATTCATGTTTTTCTCCACTTCAAGACACTATTTTAGCATAATGGGACTATACTAGTAGTATACGTTTGTTAGAAAGAGTGGATTATGTTAAGAAAAGAAAGTGGATTAATGACTGAGGGAAGTATCTTTAAGAAGATATTTTTATTTTCTATACCTTTATTATTAGGGAATTTCTTTCAATTAATGTATAACACTATAGACTCATTTGTAGTAGGAAACTATGTAGGTTCTTTAGCCTTAGCATCAGTTGGTTCTTCTACACCAATTATTAATTTTATGATTGCCTTCTTCCAAGGACTAGCAACAGGTGCTGGTGTAGTTGTTTCTAAGTATTATGGGGCAAGAAACAATGAAAAAGTAGAAAAGTCTGTTCATACTTTTATTGTCTTTTCTTTCTTATTTGGTTTATTTTTAACATTATTTGGTTATTTTATTTCGCCATACTTATTGGAATGGATGGATACACCAGCTGATTCTTTTGATGGCGCTAATACTTATTTAAAAATATACTTCTTGGGAAATGTTTTTGTGACTTTATATAATGCAGGTACTGGTATTTTACAATCAGTAGGAAACGCTAGAACACCACTAATTGTCTTAATTATTTCTTCTATTGTAAATGTTTTCTTGGACTTGTTTTTTGTTAAGACTTTACAAATGGGAGTTGCTGGTGCTGCTTTAGCTACAATTATTTGTCAATGTTTCTCAATGGTATTTGTTTTATATATTTTATGCAAGTATGAAACACCATATCAGGTTCATTTTAAGAAATTAAAGATGGATGATGAGACATTAAAGGAAATTGTTCATATTGGTGTACCAGCAGGACTACAAGGCATGGTAGTATCAGTTTCTAATGTAATAGTTATGTATTATATCAATGGCTTTGGTTCAGCTTCAGTTGCTGGTTTTTCTAGTGCTAATAAGTTTGATAATTTCCTTGGATTACCTGTTAATAGTTTTGCGTTGGCAATTACGACTTTTATATCACAAAACCTAGGTGCTAAAAAATATGATCGTGTTAAAAAGGGTGTCAGAATTACTCTTGCCATGGGCTTAACAACTGTCATAGTACTTGGCTTAATCGTTATGATATTTTCAAGACAATGTATTGGACTATTCGCAAGTGATGAAGATGTAATAGTGGCTGGTGTTAAGTGTATTAGAGTAATGTGTCCTTTCTATTTTGCGCTTTGTTTCCACCAAATATATTCAGGTGTATTAAGAGCTAGTGGTAGAAGTGTAGTACCCATGGTTACGTCAATTGTTTCCTTTGTTGTGATAAGGCAAATATTTTTAGCCATTGTATTAAAACAAGTACATACTATAGAAATAGTTGGTTATAGTTATAGCTTTACTTGGATATTAGCTGCAGTATTTACAGCTTGTTATTATCATTTTTCTGGTTGGCTAAATAAAGAGATTGTTAAAAATAATTAGCTAGATATTTTATTTGTTTCCACTTTTCGGCATTTTTGATTACACTTTTTCGGCATTTTTGATTACACTTTTTCGAACAAAAATCTGATTTCTTCACAAGTTAATGTTTAAAATCAACTAGTTAAAAAACAATAAAAAATAACTAGTGAAATTATTAACTATCTTTTTAAAAAAGTACTATAATCCATGTTGTAGATATTAATCTATATGGAGGTATATGTATATGATGGGTAGACTACGTGCGATGAGAGAACCGCTAAAGTATGTTCAAGGAAGAGATGCAACCCTTAAGTTTCATGAAGAAATGGGCTATATGGGTAAAAGATGGCTGTTTATTTGTTCAAACAGTGGCTATAAGGCATGTCATGATAAGATTGAAAAAAGCTTTGATGGTTTAGATGATTATCGTAGATATGAAATATTTGGTGGAATTTCTTCAAAAGGCGAAATTGCCAAGATGGAAGAAATTGTTAAACAAGATAATATTGATACCGTTGTCGCTATTGGTGGAGGAAGTGCTGTAGATACAGCTAAGGCTACTGCTTACTATACTGGTAAACATATTGTAATTGTGCCTACTGTTGCCGCAACTGATGCACCATGTACTGGTTTATCAGTTATCTATAATGATGATCATAGTTTTGATAAATATTTGTTTTATCCAACAAATCCAGATGCTGTTATGGTTGATACAACTATTATCGCTAATGCACCAGTT
Organism: Candidatus Methanomethylophilaceae archaeon; assembly: GCA_963593105.1. GTDB lineage: Bacteria > Bacillota_I > Bacilli_A > Erysipelotrichales > Erysipelotrichaceae > Colivicinus. The sequence goes on from CAVBAX010000034.1 coordinate 3,973, forward strand.
AAGTTCTTGATTGCGGGTATGGGTGATGCCTTAGGTACTTATTTTGAAGGAAGAGCTTCAATACGTACTGAATCTGCCTCACTTGAGGGAACTGGTATCACAAGAGCTGGCATGGCCCTTGCAAGACTATGTTATGATACATTACGTGAATATGGCGCACAAGCAATTGAAGCTTGTAAGGCTCATGTTGTTACGCCTGCTTTAGAAAACATTTGCGAGGCTAATGTTTATTTATCAGGTGTAGGCGCAGATAATGTGAACTGCGCAGCTGCTCACTCTTTCTATAATGGTGTTACATCTTTAGATGTTAAACATGCAGACCATGGTTGTTGTGTTGCCTTTGGTACACTTGTTCAATTGGTGCTTGAAGGAGCAACTAATGAAGAATTTAAAGAAGTTCAAGACTTCTGCCTTGAAGTAGGTCTTCCTGTAACTCTTGAAGAAATCGGTGTTACAACTAAGGAACAAGTTGAGCAAATTGCTAAAAATGCTTGTGTAGAAGGTGAAACAATTCATAATTTAGCAGGTGATGTAAAACCTATTGAATTATATGATGCGATATTACAAGCTGATGCCTTAGGAAAGATTGCCTTAGGCAAATAAGCTAATATACAAAAACAAATCTTTAGTTAGTCAAGGATAATACCTTGGCTTTCTTTTGTCTTGATCCATACAGATATGTCCCTTTATTGACTATAAGTTTAAATATAATTAAAATAAACTTAACAAAGATAACTATAAAGGTAAAAAGAGTTTAGGAAGGAGATGGCGATTATGATTTATGAATATATATTAAATAACTATAAAGAAATGGAACCAATATTTGTATGTGATTTGCCAAAAGATGGTTCAACTAAATCAGCACTAACACAACGACTTAAAACATTATGTGATCAAGGATTTCTTTGTAAGTACGATAATGGAATTTACTACATTCCTAAAAAGAATAGTTTAAATATCCAAATAGGTCTTAATGCCGATACTGTTGCTAGATATAAATATGTTTTTGATGGAAAAAAAGTCAAAGGCTATTATTCTGGGCATACGTTCGCAAATCAAATTGGTTTAACAACACAAGTGCCAATGGTTGTGGAAATTGTAAGTAATAATTGTAGCGCTAAATGTCGAAATCTTGAAATAAGTAATAGTCATTTTAAGTTAAGAAAGAGTGAAATAGAGATAACAAGCGAAAATGTCTATGCATTACAATTACTTGATCTTTTAAAGAATATTGATTTTTATGCTGATGACAATATCGATACAAGAGATAAGGTATATGAATTTGTTAAAAAGCACAATATCACAAAACAAGAGATTGATAAATATATAAGAGATTATCCTGTTACAATTTTTAAGAATTATTACGAAATGGAGTTAGAAAATGTATTTGCATATAGATAATAAAGAGCTTTTTAAAGACCTAATTGCTTATACAAGTGAAAAAGCAAATATTCGTGAAGATATAATTGAAAAAGATTATTATGTAACATTAATTTTGCAAGAGCTTTCTAAAATCAGTTATCCAATTGTTTTCAAGGGTGGTACTTCACTGTCAAAAGCCTATGGTGTGATAGATAGATTTTCTGAAGACATCGATATTACGTTTTCCGAGCATATTGGAGAAGCTAGAAGGAAAAAGTTGAAATACAATATTTTAAAACCAATAGCTGACAAACTTGGATTAGTCATTAGCAATTGGGAAAACATTGAAAGTGATAAAGATTTAAATAGATATGTTTTTTCATATAATAGTATCGCTAACGAAAATACAGAAACGATATTATCATCTGTAATAATTGAAACATCTTTAATGTCTTATTCATTTCCAACTAATAATCACAAAATATCAAATTATTTATATGAAACATTAAAAAGCGAACATCAAGATGTATTAAGAGATTACGAACTTCTTCCTTTTGATATGACTGTTCAATCATTAGAAAGAACTTTGATAGATAAAATTTTTGCGATTTGCGATTATTATTTGCTAAATAAGCCCAAGAAAAATGCGCGTCATTTGTATGATATTTATAAACTAAAAGAACATGTAGAGATAAATACTGATTTTATTGAACTTGTAAGGGAGGTTAGAAATCAAAGATTATCTCTAGGCGAAAAAATAGCTCCAGCCGCTTTTTATGATGTTGATATTAAACAAGTGGCTACCAAACTGTGTGAGTCTGATTTTTATAAACAAGATTTTGAAGATACAACTGCATTCATGATTTCTGAGCGCATTGCCTATGATGTGTTAATAGATAATTATCTAGAACTGATTAATCAAATATGGGATTAGTAATAATACTAATTTAATGTTATAGCTGTAAAATAAAGTAGTGAAAGTACTTATATTATCAACAGGAACAGGTGAAGGTCATAATAGTGCTGCTAAAGCTATTAAACAACAATTTGATGATAGAGATATCTATTGTGAGATTAAAGACGTTTTAGAGTTTGCATCTAAAAATACCAGTAATTATTCTAAAAGGCTTTATATATGGAGTACAGTGAAGGCTAAAAGCGTTTTTAAAAATGCTTATAAAGCTGGAAGGCTATTGTCTAATAAAAGACTTAGATCTCCTGTATATTATGCCAATGCGTTATATTCTAATAGGTTATTAGCTTATATTAAGACCAATGGTTTTGATGCTATTATCATGCCTCATTTATTTCCAGCTGAGGCTTTAACTTATTTATTGAGAAAACATAAAGTTAGTGTTAAAACTTATTTTATCGCAACTGATTATACTTGCATTCCTTTTACCGAGGAAACAAGAGCTGATATTTATTTTATTCCACACAAAGATTTAATAAAGGAGTTTGTTAAAAGAGGAATACCAGAATATAAACTTATTCCTTTTGGCATACCAGTAGCTAAAATCTATAGTGAAAATATATCTAAAATAGAGGCAAGAAATAAATTGAATATTGATTTAGATAAGAAATGTATTGTCTTAATGAGTGGTTCTATGGGCTTTGGATCTATTAGCTCACTTAGTTATAAGATTATAAGTAATTGCGATTGTAATCTTTATGTGCTATGCGGAAACAATGAAGAACTTAAAAGTATTTTAAGAGACAAATACAAGAATAATGAAAGAGTACATATTTTAGATTTTACAAATGATACTTTTCTTTATATGAAAGCAAGTGATGTTTTGTTCACTAAACCTGGTGGTTTAACTTCTTCAGAAGCTATTGTTTGTAAAGTGCCTTTAGTTCATACAAGTCCAATACCAGGATGTGAAAATAGAAATGCTGATTTCTTTTCTAAAAGAGGCATGTCTATTTATGATGAAGATGAGGATACTTTAATTAAAAAGGGTATAGAATTATTAAATGATGATGCTGCCCAAAAAGAAATGATTGACTGTCAAATTAGATATGGCAAACCTAATGCGGCAAGTGATATTTGTGAGTTTATTATAAAAAATGCTTAGAGAATTATTGATTGTTTTATATGCTTATATTTCAGGAAGTCTTTTATTTAGTAAATGGCTACCTTTATTAATTAAGGGAATAGATGTAACTGAAATAAGTGATGACCATAATCCTGGAACTGCTAATGCGATGAAACATGCGGGTGTTTGGATAGGAATATTATGTTTAATTGGTGATATTTTTAAAGGTGTAGTACCAATCTATTTAGCTATTAAATGGGGATATGCTAAAAGTAAGTTGTTCTTTTTAATGATTGTGGCACCTATTTTAGGACATGCTTATTCCATTTTTAATCATTTTAAAGGTGGCAAGGCTATTGCGGTATCCTTTGGTGTATTAATTGGCTTGGCATCTTTTACTTATTATCCATTACTTGTGTTAATTGTTTTATATATTACAAGTTCTTTATTGAGGATTAATCCTCATACCAAAAGAACAAGAATCACCTATATTTGTTTTATGTTGATTTCTTTTATCTTATATAAAAAAGAATTGTTACCATTAACAATCCTTTTGGGTGTTACATTAATTAGTCTTGTGATAATTCATAAGAATAGCATTTCTATTCAAAGAGAAGAGTTAAAACAAGCTAATTAGTTCTTTTACTTTTTGTGTTGATACAATTTCGTATTTATTATCATTTAAATAATCAAATGAAACATTTTTATTAGCTGTATTATCGGTCAAATAATCTTTGCATGAAGAATGTATTTGTTTAATATTGGTATATTCGACAAATTCTTTGGCATTTGTATCATTAATGCCACTTCCTGCAAGTATTTCTATTTTATTTCCATATTTAAGTTCTAAATCTTTTATAAGTTCTTTGCCTTCTAAGGCAGTTTTCTTTTGACCTGAAGTAAGTACTCTATCAAAGCCAAGTTCTATTAATTTTTCTATCGAAAGATATGGATTATTTGTTTGATCAAAGGCTCTATGGAATACTGCTTCTTTATTATATTTTTTAATAATAGATAGTAGTTCCTTGTTTCTATCATCTATTTGAAATTCATTATTCAATATGCCAAAGGCTATGCCATCAGCTCCATTTTCTAATAGTAATTTAGCTTCTAGACACATTTGTCTAAATTCATTGTCAGTATAATTAAAACCACCAGCTCTTGGTCTAACCATGCATATTATTTCTAAATCTGTATCTTGTTTTAATAGCTTTAAAGATGCGATAGTTGGTGTTAAACCACCTAAATGTAAAGCACTATTTAATTCGATTCTTTTAGCTTTTCCTTTATAGGCATTTAAACCATCAAGATAAGATCCTGTACATATTTCTATTTTCATAAAACTTCTTCCTATTTAAAAAAGGAGAACAAGTCTCCTTTAATCAACATCCGCACATGCTTCTTGGCCATTAGCATATACACAAGCTCTAAAGCTTCCTTCACCAACATCCCAGAATTCTACATTACCCTCACCTGATGTACTTTGGGCGTATTCACCATCTCTATATAATGTGACTTCACCATATGTATAACTTGTTCCAGTTGATTGATAATGTGGGAAGTAACATCTACCAGTTGCGCTTGTTGTTTTGCCATAAACATTTGTAGCGGAAATGTTTTGTGTTCCACCTGAGCAGAAGTAACCGCCATAATAGAAACTAACGCCAATTTGACCAGATTCACCTCTATATGTGCTAACACTTAGTCCACCACCAGCATCTTCTTTTATAGGAAGATTAGATAATACTTCTGATACAGTAGTTAATGGATTTTCTTCAAGAGCGCTTGTTTTAATTAAACCAGTAACTGTCTCATATCCACCATCTGGCATACAGTAAGGATAAGCGCCTTTGACAATTTTAATTTCACTTACATCATCAGGCTGTTTAACACCACTTGTATCACCATCCATGTTTTCATCAAGTTCATTTAGGATATATCTACCTATCTTGCCTTTTAAATTGGCAAGGTCTTCAGCACTAGTGAAGTAAGAACCAACTTCAGCTTTATCAAAACCTAGCCAAATTGTGATTGTATAGTTGGAATTTTGACACATCAACCACATATCCTTAGGTGCACCAGTAGGAATACCATATTGAGCACCACTTGTAGACCAGTCGGTTGTACCAGTTTTTGCGTATACTGGATAATCTCTTTTTAGAATTTGCATATTATTCATAAATGGGCCAGACACATTATATTCTTCACATGTCGCAACCATATAAGCTGCTGCGCTTGATAATACCTTTGTACCTGTGGTGTCTGCTACATATTCTGAATCATCTGAGAAGACAATCTTTTTAATTGTATGTGGTTTTACATAATAACCATCGTTCATAAATACAGCATGAGCACCTGCAAGTTGAACCGGTGTAACCAAACAGGTATTGCCACCTATTGCCCATTGTAAATCGAATGTATCTAGGTTTTTAGTAATGCCGATACTTCTTAGATATTCTTTAACACCATCTTCGCCAATTTCATCAATTACCGCTGCTAATGTTTGTACAGCTGGTGTATTTAAAGATCTTGCGATTGCTTCAGTTATTAACATATCGCCTGTATAACCTTGAGATCCAGCATTAGCTACCAAGATATTGCCACCATATAAGTAATATGGTTGATCGGTTATGGTATGAGCTGTTGACCAACCTAATTTATCAAAAGCTAAGGCATATTCAATAACCGGTTTAATACTTGAGCCTGGTTGTAAATAAGAACTTGTAGCTCTATTGAATTGTCTTGCTTGTTCGGCTTGGTTTCTACCTCCACCTAAGGCAATTAATTCACCAGTTTGATTATTTAATACTACAAGCGCTGATTGTTCAAGATCGTTTGTATATTTTAAATCAGTATTTTCGTTTTCGATATCATATAAAACCTTTTGCATATAAGGTTCCATAGAAGTATAGATACGCATTGAAGTAGTATATGGATCTTTACCGGTAATTTCGGTTGCTTCTTCAATTACTGCATCAATATAGTCTTGATAATACTCAGAATAATTATTAAACTTTTTCGCAACACCAGTTAATAGATTTTCAATCTTTACTGTTTTGGCAAGTTTGGCTTCTTCTTCGCTTATATAACCATGGTAAACCATAAGGTCTAATACTTCAGCTGTTCTTTCTTGAGCATTTTCAAGATAAGTTATTTTTGAGTTTAAATAGATATAAGAATCATCATACTTATATAGTTCATTATAAGGATTATAGTTATTAGGTGCATTGATGATACCAGCTAAGAAAGCTGATTCAACAAGGTCTAATTCATTGGCATCTTTACCAAAATAATACTGAGCAGCCTTTTGAACACCTCTAATATTGTTACCGTAGTTAATTTTGTTTACATACAGGGCAAGAATTTCTTCTTTGCTAACTTGATTGTTAGCTTCAATAGCCAATACTATTTCTTGCATCTTACGTTTAACACCAGACATACCACTAGATGCGGCCATTGTAGAATCGCCATCAGCGTCAACTTGGAAATAGGAATTCTTTACAAGTTGCATAGTCATGGTAGAACCACCTTGGCCAAAGTTACCTGACTTTAGATTAGCGATAATAGCTTTAGTAAAACGAGGTATATCAAAGCCAAAGTGTTCGAAATATCTTGAGTCTTCAATTGATAAGAAGGCGTCTACTAAACTATTTGGTAAATCTTCATATTCAACGTTTTCTCTTAAATATAAACCAAGTTCAACTATTTCATTACCATTAGCATCATAGATAATACTTGAATCTTCGGATTGTAATTTTGCCTTGTCAAATTCTGGCTTATCAGCTAATAGTTTGCTTGCAAATACTAGCACACCAATAAGAGCAACTACACCAAGTATCACAATAAGAGAAGTAATAGTGGCTAATACTTTGATTGAAGTCTTACTCTTAGGTCTTTTTGATTTTTTAGATCTTTTATGTGTACTAGGCTTTTTCTTTATTTTAGCCTTTTGTTCACTTTTAAAAGTTTCTTTTGTGTTTTTTTCTTCATTTATGTCTTCTTGTATAATGTCATCAATTAGTTTTTTGACATCATCCAAGTTAGCAGGTGAAGTGCTTTCTTGGCTTTCCTCTGCTTTGTTAGTTTCTTGGCTATTTGCGGCTTTTAGAGCACGTCTATTTCTATTTCTTAAAGCGTTATTGGCCTTTCTTTTTTCAAAAGGCGTTACATCATCAAAATCATTATTTTTCATACCGACTTATTATACCCTAAATGGGCTTTTAACGCATTATTTATGCTAGAATAAAGTCATTAGGAAGGAAGTTTTTTCTAAATGGAAAATAAAAGACTTGCAGCGCTACAAGCGCAAATGAAAAAACATAATATAGATGTTTATTACTTGAATACTTCTGACTATCATATGTCAGAATATGTGCCTTTGTATTTTAAGACAATAGAATATTTTTCAGGTTTTAGTGGTTCTTTAGCTACTTTACTTGTGGATAAAGATAATGCCTATATTTTTGTAGACGGTAGATATCATATTCAAGCCGATAAACAATGCATACCTAATGGTGTAACTGTTATAAAGCTAGGTACTATGGGCGCACTTGATCCAATTGAATTTATTAAAGAAAACTATGATGGCAAGGTAGTTGGTCTTGATGGTAAGCGTACTAGCATTGAATTCTCTAAGAAATTATCTAATAAGATTAAAAGTATTGATATTTATTCTAAGTTAATTGAAAATCGTATAGCTTTATCAAATAGTAAACTATATGAACTTGGCATCGAATATACTGGTTTAACAAGAAGTGAGAAACTAAAAAGAGTTAAATATATTTTAAATGGTAAGAGCCATATCGTTAATAATTTAGAGTCTATTGCCTATATCTTGAATTTAAGAGGAGATGATATTTTATATACACCAGTCTTTTTAGCTTATTTAGTATTTAATAAGGAAGATGTATATCTATTTATTAATCTAGAT
>CAVBAX010000035.1:0-11953 GCA_963593105.1 Candidatus Methanomethylophilaceae archaeon
TAAAAGTAAATTCAATTTAAAAAACGATGCCAATTCTATAATTAACACCGTTTATAAACAAGCGACTTCAACTTTTTATTAATGTACGACAAAAGTTGAATTTAAGTTTTTACTTCAGCCAACATTTAAACACGCTTGTCACTTGTGCATTTTTAGATTAATTATTTAATGATTTTTGAATTAAATTTCCATTAGTATTTCACTTAATAATTTAAAAGCTTTATCACTAGAATTTCTAACATTTTCTTCAAACATAGAGCCATCACCATCCAAAGTATCTGATATACATTTAATAGATAGGCACTTAACATTATTTAAGAAACATGTTCTAGCTATAGCAGCTATTTCCATATCGCATATATCACAACCTAAACTTGCAAGATTATTTTTATCATTTCTATCTTCTACAAATCTTTCACCACTTGCTACTAAACACTCTTTCAAATCAGGCTTAATCTTTTTAGCTAAATCGATTAAATCTTTATCAAGTGGTATTTCAACTGTATCGATATCACCATATTGATGTGGCAAAACATTTTCAAAACATGATGTATCAAAATCATGATTGATAGCTCCCTTCACCACAAATAAATCAGAAACTTTAATATCAGCTACAAGCGCTCCAGTTACACCATAATTTAAGATTGTTTCGACATTATACTTGGTAATTAAATATTGAGTAGCACATGCTGCATCAATTTCACCACAACCAGATTTAACGGCGTATACTTCATTATTATTAATGATAGTCTTATAGATTGTTCTATTGTCTTCATTAATTGTTTCTACTTCATATTTACTTTCTAAAAAACTTTTTAATTCACGTTCTATCGCAATAACGATTCCTATTTTCATATTAATACCTCACCAACTAATTATAAATGATAAAATTATTGACGTGTTTGAAAATAAAAAAGAAATATTAAAAGAAGGCTTTAAAGATGGAATCCCGATAGGACTTGGATATTTTGCGGTATCCTTCTCCCTTGGTGTATATGCAGCAAGTGTGGGACTCAACCCAATTCAAGGAGCGATAGCCTCTTTATTAACCAATGCTTCAGCAGGTGAATATGCTGGCTTTATGGTGATTGCCACTAATGCCTCATATCTACAAATGATAATCATGACTATTATTGCCTCACTTAGATACTTACTAATGTCAGCTGTTTTATCTAATCGCTGTGATAAAGATATGGCTTTAATTCATAGATTTCTATTAAGCTTTTATATAACTGATGAAATCTTTGCGATAAGTATTGCCAAAAGTAAAAAGATAGAACCATTCTATACTTATGGTGCAGTTTTACCTGCCACAACTTTATGGGCATTAGGTACACTAATTGGCATCCTTGCAGGTAATATACTTCCAACTAGAATTGTATCAGCCTTATCAGTTGCCCTATATGGTATGTTTATTGCGATAATTATTCCACCTTGTAAGAAAGATAAATATATCTTAATTGGTGTGATTATTTCTTTTTTAAGTAGCTACTTAGCCACTTATTACATACCTTACTTAAAAGATATAAGTAGTGGCACAAGAACCATCATTCTTACAATAATTATTTCAAGTATTATGGCTTTGATTGCCCCAAGAAAGGAAAAAGATGCATAACAATTGGATTTATATATTAATTATGGCTCTAACAACTTTTCTTATTAGAGCTCTTCCTATGTTTCTTATAAGAAAACCAATTACTAATAAATTTATTAATTCCTTTTTATATTATGTTCCCTATATTACCTTATCAGTTATGACTTTCCCAGCCATTATAGAAGCTACTAATAGTTTACTTGCAGGCTATATAGCTTTAATAGTTGGTATTATTGCCGCCTATAAAAATTGTAACTTAATAGGTGTGGCATCACTATGTTGTCTAACTGTTTTAATTATTGAATTTGTGATTTAATAATTGCATGAAAAAATTATTATGTATATTATTAGCGCTTATATTATGCGCATGTAATTCTACTTTACCTAAACCTGAACTAGCTGATGGCATAAGAGGAAGCCAACTTGGAATAGATAAAAATATCAATGAAGCTACTATTGATAATTATCTAAATCGAAGCGATGCTGTATATAGAGATATGCGCATGCTAAAAGATGAAGCTAATTATGAAGCCATTGGTGGCGATAGTTATTTAAGTGGCTATGTTAAAGGCTTTGAAGTTGTGCCTTATCCTTATCTTTGTAATGTAAAAGGACTTCCAGAAGAAGTAGGCTATTCTTATACTGGAACTACTTTGTTTACTTTAAATGATGATGGAACATATAGCGCAAATTATAAAGAAAGTGAGAAAATACTAGAATCGCTCTTCCCAAAAGATAAAGTAATCTTTCTAATGTGTGGAGGCGGTGGCTATGCTGGTATGACTAAGGCATTACTTGTGTCGCAAGGCTATGATGCAAACAAAATCTATAACGTTGGTGGCTATTGGTACTATGAAGGGAAAAATAGTATATCAACTAAAAACGATGATGGAACATATGATTTCTCTAATGTTCCATATCATGATATTGATTTTGATTCCTTAACACCAGTAGAAGGTTATGATCCAAATTATCAAAAACAAGATGATACAAACAATGATAATTCAACTAACAAGTCACAAATCAAAGATATTAGAAACATCAATACTTTACATACTATGATTGAAGATAAAGAAACATTCTTGTTACTAATATATTTAAATGGTTGTACATCTTGTGCTGCCTTTAAACCAATTGTTGAAGAATTAGCTAATACAAAACAAGTTGATATCTATGAGATTTCTTTAGAAAATGTAAAAGATGATTATCCCAAAATCAAATATACACCAGCCTTCATGGTCTTTAAAGATGGTGAATTATTAGACTATTTAGACGCAAATAAAAATGAAGACAGCATGTATTATGAAAATGTCTACAATTTGTCTTCATGGATTAAACAATATTTAGATATTGAAATTGTTAGTGGTGAAGCAGTTAACAATGAAACAGAATGTGACACTAATGCTTGTTCACTTAACGGCTAGCTTTAACAACATGATTAAGTAATATTGAAGTAGTAATAGAACCAATACCACCAGGAACAGGAGTGATGTTTCTGACAATTGGTTCTATTTTTTCATAGTCACAATCCCCACATAACTTCCCTTTTTCATTATTGAAATTTAAGCCCACATCAATTACGGTTTGATTCTCATTTACATATAAATCATTTATTGACTCCATAACACCAGTTGCGCATATTAAGATATCAGCTTTTTTACATATATCTTCTGTATTTCTAGACTTACTATGAACAATAGTTACAGTTGCGTTTTCTTTTAGAAGTAACATACTAACAGGTTTACCAATCACAAGAGATCTACCTAGTACCACAACATTTTTACCAACTAAATCGATATTATAAAACTTAAGAGTTTCAATAACGGCTTCAGCAGTACATGGCGAAAATGTATCTTTATTTCCAACAAAAGTACCAGCTAAAGATAAGTCACTACATGCATCTATATCTTTTTTAACATCGATTCTATTTCTTACTTCTGCGTCTATAAATTGTTTAGGTAAGGGTCTAAAAACTAAGATGCCACTAATTTCATCATTATTATTAGCTTCATCTAGCTTATTATAAAAATCCTTAGGGTTACAATCTTCGTTAAAGTAATATTTAACAACTTTAATGCCAAGCTTTTCACTTTTTTTATCAATGCCTCTTTCATAAGAAGAATCATTATCCTTATTGCCTACTTTAAATATAGCCAAACAAGGATTATGTCTTTGTTTTAAAGAAATACTTAATTCATCAATATGATCAGCTACTGCTTTTCCTTTTAAAATATTCGCCATCTTATAATCTTCCTAAAATATAATCATATGTCTGTATTGCTAAGAAAGCATATTTGTCCATCGTTTTCTTAGCTTCTTGTTCAATATTGTTTGCATATTCTTTATCTTTCATTAACTTCGTATTAACTAAAACATTAGCATAGGCACCTTTAATCGCGCCATACGCCAACATTGAAGAAGTTGCTACATCACTCAATACAAGTTTTGAAGTTGTATCTTTTAAATAAGAATCAATTTCTATTACCTTAGCACACGCTCTTACAATCATTAATGGTGGCATAACTGCATCCTGTAAACATTTTTCAATAATATTAAAATAATCAGGATTATGTCTATCCATTGAATAGGCCTTACTTAAAGGATAAAAAGCCTTGGCATCATCATTTATATATTCGAGTAACTTTTTATTTAAATCAAGTAATTCTTTTTCTAAGCCATTAAGCTCTTTTTCATATTCAGCATATTTCTTTTTACCATAAGTCAAATTAATAGCCATCAAAGATAAACTAGACGCCAGATTACCTACCAAAGCACTTGTTCCCCCGCCTCCTGGAATTGGTTTATTTGAAGCTAATAGTTCACTATATTCTTTAACTGTCTTGTTATACATAGACTTATTCTATCAAAAAAGGAAGCCTTAATAGCTTCCAGTTTGTGAATCCTCAACAGATTTTGTAGCCTCTAGGCCAAAATTTGAATATATAGAATAATACTCATCACCCATAATCATATAGCTACCATCTTCATAGATTAAATGATATGAGTTTGCGCTAAAGTCATATATCACTACTTCAACACTGTTATCTAACTCTAATATTTTCTTTAAATCGTCCAAAGAAATTATAGGACATATATAATTGGCATATGATGCATCTTTTTTATTTTCATTATAAGTTATATACATTGATGAAAGATTGCTATCATCATAATAGTTACCTGCATAAAAATTTTCAATTGCCTTAATACGATAATTCTCAATGATATCAATAATTTCTTTGTTTGTAGTGTTGATATTCATAGAAATATAAACACCAAAGTCATCTTCAAATAAACTTGTTTTATCAAAACCATCTAAATCTTTAAAGAATTCGTAGTAATCTTCATTTTGGTCTTTAAACAAGCCGCCTGAACTATAATAATAAGACATCTTCTCATAGTCAAAATCATAATTCATAGATAAGTTAAAGCCATTTGTCTTAATACATAATTGATTAAAACAAGCAGACAAGGCAATACCTAACACAAATAAAGCGATTTGTTTTTTAGATAAACTAAACTTACGCTTATAAATAAAGTTAGCGATAAAGTAGGCCGCAAAAAGTAATACATATAAAACAACTGTTTCATTAAGTGTTGTGATAGTAACTGAAATTATAAACAAGCATAATATTGTATAAACGCCAATAACAAATGGATAGGCAAAGAATTCATCTGAATAATTGCCTGCTCTTTCAACTTTTCTTGTCTTAAAGCTTTTAAACAACAATACAGCTACTACTATCAAATAAACAATACTTACAATAAAGTAAGAAATATTACTTATAAAATTAGACCATGCATAAACACTAAAATTGTTTAAGATAAAACTTGTAATAGACATCGCAACAGGTGACAAATAAACAAGTAGTGGTGATATTGTTTTACTTACAAAATTCACACCGATTGTAAAACCATCTTGGAAATCTACCGCAAATATATATAAACCAAGAGGCAAGAAACAATAAGCTAGTAATACCACAATGCCATCAGTAATTGTATTAGCTAAACTATAGATAAAAGTATTAAAAGTAATTATTAGTGCATAACTAACAATCGCAATTAAATTAACCACAAACACTGAAGCTACATATATTCCTTGTCCCTTTAAAAGTAAACCAATAATAGTTACTATACTAGAAACAAGGTATGAACCATAGGCAACTACAAAACAATAAATTAAACCTGTAAACAATAAAGTTTTACGAGGCATATTTAAAGAGAAATAGGTATCTATAGCCTTCTTATTATGAATAAAAGAAAACACAATAAGCGGTAAAACGAAGGCAATAATCAAACCAAATATATAGTTACCTGCATAAGCATAATTAATAGTTTCACCAATAGCGCTTCTACCAGTTACCGCAAAAGCCATTATCGCTTGAAGTATACAAACAATAATCAAGAAATATTTCTTTGATTTAAACAAGTAAGTAAAATAAGCCTTATTTAACATTTTTACCTCCTGTATGCTCATATATAAATAATTCTTCAAAGTTTACATTTAACACATCTAAAATAAGAGGATTTAATTTTTCAAGCTTTTGACATACTTCTTCCTTATCACCTTTAATAACCAAAGTAATAATTCTACCTTCGCCACTTGAATAAAGCACATCAAAGTCCTTAAATAAGTCCTTATCAATTTCATCCTTAAAAGCTAATTGATACTTATTAATATTAGCCTTAGACTCTATTAAATCACCATAAGTCTCAATATGGCCATTTTCTAAAATGCCATAGCTATCACAAATATCTTCTAGTTCTTTTAAGTTATGTGAAGAAATAATAATCAAGGATTGATTATCTTCGATTAAATCACTTAGAGCATTTTTAATATAAACTCTCACAATCGGATCTAGGCCATCAAAAGCTTCATCAAGTAATAATAGTTTGGGTTTACAAGACAAAGCGAGCAACAACATTGATTGTCTTTTCATACCTTTTGAAAAGTTAGAAATATTAGCTTTTTCATCTAGCCCAAATAAATCAAGATACTTATGATAAAGTTCTTCATCAAAGTTATAAAACCCCTTATAGAACTCCTTTAAAGAACGAAGTGAAGAGCCATAAGGATAATAAGGATCATCACTTACCAAAAGAATGTTTTTTCTTACTTCATAGTCTTCATAAGTATCCAATCCATCAAGCACAATAGTTCCATCATCTAACTTATATACTCCAGCAATACTTCTTAAAAGAGTGGATTTACCAGCTCCATTAACACCAACTAGGCCAAAGATAGAACCAAAATCAATATCTAAAGAAACGTTATCTAGAACGTTTTTGTTACCAAAGGACTTACATACATTTTTAATTTCTAGCATTCATCCACCCCATATACTTTAAGGGCTACTTTTTCAATTTCTTCATATTTGTAGCCACTATCTTTCAACTTTTTAAACAACAAATATACTTCATCAAGATTTTTATCTTTAACACTTATATCAGAGACAAAACTGCCTTTTTTAAAGACCGAATATATATATCCTGCTTGTTCAAGCTCTTGATAGGCTTTTTGAACAGTATTGGGATTTATGCCCAAATCAGATGCAAGCTCCCTAACAGATGGGAGCTTGTCATTGGGCTTTAAAACACCAGCATTTATAAACTTAATAATTTGTGCCTTAATTTGTTCATAGATTGTTTCTTTTCCTTGTAAATTAATAAGAAACATCTATCCCCCTAATTAAGATTAGTTAATTTACCATCTTTTAATAAAAGACACTTATCCGACATTTTAGCAACCTCATCAGAGTGAGTAACCACAATAATGGTCTTGCCATAATCATGCGCAAGTTCCTTAAAAATATTAATAATTTCTTTTTCTGTAGCTGTATCAAGATTACCAGTAGGCTCATCGGCAAAGATTAAATTAACATTACATGCTAAAGATCTTGCGATAGCGACTCTTTGTTGCTCACCACCTGAAAGTTGGCCTACAATACGATCAGCCTTACTTTTAACAATGCCAAACTTTTCAAGAAGATTATAGGCAACAGTCTTTTTATCTTTCGGAAGCTTATTATCTGTTTCTTCCATGGCAACCATAACATTTTCTACAGCTGTTAAATAACCAATTAAGTTATATTGTTGGAAAACGATAGAGATAGCATTTCTTCTATATTTGCCAAGTCCCATCTTTTCCACATCTTCGCCATCAAAATAAATCTTGCCTGATTTTGGATCATCAAGGCCAGCCACAAGCGATAAGAAAGTTGTCTTACCTGAACCTGAAGGACCAAGTATTGTATAGAAATTGCCAGATTCAAATGTATAACTTAAATCTTTAAGAATTTGTCTTTCATAACCACCATCAATATACGAATAGTTAATATTTTCTAATTTTAAAATTTCTGACATATGGCCTCCTTAGTTTTGGTTCATTAAAATCTTCTTAGGATTAAAACGCATAATCATCATTGAAGGAATAAGAATTGAAATTAGTACAATCGCTAAACCAACAATATAGATTTCCGCAATAATTAATGGTGAAATAGAAACATTATAATTGCTTACAATATCATCCAATGAAACATCTGAAGAATAATCGCTACTATAGATATCATCATAATAGAATATGTTGTTATCATCACTGTCTTCATCTAAACCATTAGAAGAAATTTGATATTGTAATACAGTTTGACCAACCTTATTAGCTAACAAACTACCAGTACCAATAGATAGCGTAAAGCCAAGTAAAGCTACAAGTGCAAGCTCTACAAAGAATTGAGCAACTACTTTAAACTTACTAGCACCAAGTGATAATAAGACGCCAATTTCATATTCTCTAGTTTTTAATGTTAGAGCTGTAATTAAAGTAATAATTACTACCGCATTAATAACAACCAACCAAACAATGAAGTTTGCATACATTGTTAAAGTATCCAAAGGCTTAGCTAATTTATTGAATTCTGTATTATCAACATTAATAGTCTTATAATCACCAAGTTTATCCTTATAGTCAGCAGCGAATTGATCTACCTCAAGAGGATCCTTTAATAATAAAGTAACTGAATTTAAAGTAACTTGACCTAAGTTTTCAATTGAAGGACGATTGCTGTCATCTTGATAATAAGTATCATCTGGATTTTTAATCTTATAGTAATCAAATATCTTTTGTTGTAAAGGAATAGCAGCTGCTCTATAAGTAGTACCTGGAACTAAGATTGTATTATCAGGATTTTGATAAGGTGATAAATAATCATAACCTTGAGTATCAGGCGTAATTGTTTGATTATGCTCATAGATACCAATGATACTTAATTCAAGTGTATAGTCTTCAGTAGTAACACCCATGTCCTCATCATACATCATCGAAATATCACCAGCGCTATTTAGTAAGAAAGAAATGCTGTCGCCTACTTTTAAATTGTTATGTTCAGCAAAAGCCTTAGAAACTAAACATACCTTTTCAGAATTATCGATTTCTTCTTGATTGTAGAATCTACCATCAACAATCTTATAATCACCATCTTCAATTTCAATCATGCTAGGGAAATAATTAGTCTTAATTAAGTATGTTGGCTCTACATATTCAACACACTTGCTATTACCATTTTCATCAGTATAACAAGATTGACCACCACCACTATTTTCTTCTGCACTATTGTTTAAATGAACATAGTCTAGTCCTGATTCATCAGGATAGGCAAAGACAGTATCAATAGCGTTAGCAGTCTTAACTCTATTATCGCTTAAAATATCCTTTACTTCAGCTAAAGTAACTGAAGGATAATTTGAATAAGCTTTGTTTCTTTCATCTTCATCTTGAATTGATTCTACATAGTTATACCAAGCAGTTGAATCAACTTCCATTGTCGCAACAGCTCTCATCTTTTGACGAGTAAGTATTTTAGCTTGAGTTGAGGCATTAGAAACACCTAAACCCACAATAACAAGTGTACCCACAAGAAGGAAAGTCAATACTAATAATATTGACTTAGAAGCCTTTCTTGTAACATTTTTAATCGCTCTATTAAAGAAATTCATTTATTCTCCTTTTTTTATTCTTCTGGCGTTGTAGTTGGTGTTGCACTAGAAATTAAATACCAACCATTGCCTTCTGCTTTTTCAATCACATATGAACCATCATCATATAAATCATCACTAGGTGTTTTGCCAACAATTCTAGCTTGGCAACCATAATCACCACTGCCAATGTTATCCGCAAGAGTATAAGTTATACCTCTAGAAGATAGAGCACTAATCAAATCATTCACAGTTGCGATTTTGCCATTATTTTCTGTTGTAAAAATACCATTCATCTTATAATATTTGCCCTTAGATACAACAACTGAAAATCTAACATCCAACGGTAAACGATCGCTAATGTCATACTTTTCATTTGTTGAGTAAGAAGAAATTTCAACAGAAATTATCTGACCCTTTGTATAAGTATCTGAGTATACTTCACTTGATTCAGACCAGTTGCCGGCATAAGCATCAATACCCTTTTCACGCTTTTCATTGCACCAGTCTTCTAGTTTCAAGATATTCATACCAACAATTGAACTTAAGCCTTCATCAGCTGCATAAAAGTACTTACCCTTGTTTAATACAATTTGTACATCATCAGTAGTGGAAATCATACTTCCAGCAGTAACATTTGAAGATAACACGTGTTTGTCACTTGTTGAATATTTAGAAGTGATTGTAGCACTAACGTTATTTTTGCTGACCCAAGCATTAATTTGTTCCTCATTCATATTAGTTAAATCAGGAACTTTGATACCCTTACCTTTTGAAACAGTGATAGTTAAAGTATCGGTAGTCTTCATAGATGAGTTAGCTGATACTGATTGAGATATTACATTACCTGATTCAACAGTTTCTGAATATGCTTCAACTTTTTCTAAGGTAACTTTATTAGTCTTAGCCCAAGATTCAACTTCTGAATAGGTCTTACCTTTAAAATCAGAAACAGTTACGGTACCTGCAGGTTGAGGACCTTTTGAAATAGTGATATTCATTGTGCTAGATCTTGTAAAATCTGCTTCATCAACGCCCTTTACTTCATAATTAATAACTGTATCTTTTTCTACTGATTCATTATAAGTAGTAGTAATCTTAGTCTTAGTTAACTTATTTGTTGAAATCCAGTTTTCAATTTCCGATTTAGACATCGATTTAATATCAGGAACTGAAACCTTTTCATCTGGATCAGCACCTAAAGAAATGGTGAAAGTAATTTTTACATCACTTTTTACTTTCTTACCAGCATCAACACTTTGTGTAAGAATTACATCTTCGTCATTGTCAAAGTTGTATTCTTCTTTAAAGACAATGCCGCTTGTAGTGATACCTTGTTGTTTTACCCAAGAAGCAACATCAGACTTTGTTTGTCCTACAAAGTTTGGCATTTCAATCTTTGGGGCAAAAAATAAGAAGTAGCTTGCTAGAGCTAGTATTACAACAACCACTGCGGCAATAATAATTCCTTTAGGATTTATTTCTTTTTTAGGTTTTTCAACTTTGACTCTTTCTTCTTCTTTGAAACTATCTGGCTTTTTACCATCAGAAGAAAATTGACTTAAAAAATCTTTTTCAGACATGTTTATTTTTTACCTTTCTTTTTTCCATGTTTGTTAGTAAGCGCAAATAATGCACCAAAGGCAACCAATGCACCAATAATAGTTAAAATCTTTTTCATAAAACATTTCTCCTTAATCTGTCTTATCTGTATTAATTGTACTATTAAAAAAGACAGAATGTAAACACATTCTGTCACTTTATTTTAAGAACTTATTAATTCACTTGTTATAGCTGATCCAATAATTAAAATCGCCCCAATTATTGCGTATATGTCCATACTTTCCTTAAGAAATAAGGCACCAATTAAAACCGACATAACCGGTTCTACATAGCCTATTACTGCTATTTTTATAGGACTAAGTGTATTAATTGAATCAAAATATAAGATATAGGCAAAGCCTGTGTGTATTATTCCTAACATCAACAGCACTGACACAGTCTTTATATCATAAGATATTAAATAGCTTTTATTTATTAATATTAGTGGAACAGTAGTTAAAGATGAAAACATCAACTGTACTATTGTTTTATCATAGGGCCCTATATCTTTTAGCTTTTTATTCATAAATACCAAGAATACAAAACCAACAGATCCACATAATCCAAATATTAGACCTCTTATATCACTGTTATTACCAGTAAATACACCAGTTAAACATACAACGCCAATAAAAGAAGCCAGAATACACATTATTTGTTTTATAGATAATTTATCTTTATATAAAATAGCTGATAAAACTATAATGCTTATAGGTGCGGTATAGTTACCAAGCGAGGCAAGTGATACTGCATATTTATAGCCAATAAATAAAAATATCTCATTTATAC
>CAVBAX010000036.1:0-10099 GCA_963593105.1 Candidatus Methanomethylophilaceae archaeon
TCTCTATCCATTCCATTAACATTAGCATCAGTATCAAGTGTTTGATATTTATCTTGTAGATAACCCAAAAGTACATCGGTAGTCTTATTTAAATCACTAATAGACATGCCTATATCATTTGCTGTATCAAGTTTTAAATATTCATTTTGATAAAAAGAATCAGAAAAACACCAATAATCAATACAAGATAAAAAAGCACATAATATTAAACAAAACATTGAAATAATACAAATTATTTTATTTTTCAAAATATTCAACCAACTTTCTTAAAGCTAAAGCACGATGTGAATTATATTTTTTAAAATCCTCACCTAGCTGTGCTGTGGTTTTAGTTTGTCCATCGATAATAAAAATTGGATCATAGCCAAATCCTTCTATACCTTGTGGGGTATCTGCAATACTTCCATTTAAAACCCCTTCAAAATAAAGAGTTTCATCATTATCAATATAAGTAATACCACAAACGAATTGGCCACCTCTATTATTTGAACCTTTTAATTCACTTGTGATCTTTTCATTTTTTTCTTTATAAGATAAATTCGACAACCATCTAGCTGAATAAATACCAGGTTTGCCATCATAAAAGTCTATGCAAATGCCACTATCATCTGCGATTGTTGGCATATGATATAAATCATAATAAAACTTAGCTTTAATATAAGAATTAGCTTTAAATGAATCGCCATCTTCAATAGGTTCATCTTTTAAATTTGGATCTAAATCTCTTGGTGTAATGAGCTCTACTTTAAAATTTAGAGAATCAAAAATATCTTTAACTTCTTTTACTTTGTGTGCGTTACTTGTCGCAATTAAAATCTTTTTCATAAATAACATTTTAACTCATAAGTACTTGTAATAAAATAAACATATGAAACATGTTTTTATAATAAACAAAATATCTGGTAAGGGTTCAGCATATAAAAGTATTCCCTTAATTGAAAAAGTATGCAAAGAAAATGATTTAGATTATAAGATTGAAGTAACAGATTATCCTGAACACGCTATTGAAATAATTAAATCTTATAATGATCAAAAAGATACTATTATTTATGCAGTTGGAGGCGATGGAAGTATTCTTGAAGCAGTTAATTCAATCAATCCTTCAATTGAACTGGGTATCATCCCATGTGGTTCAGGTAATGATTTTTATCGTTATTTTGGTGGTGTAAACAAAGATATTGAAAATAATATAGTAAATACAATAAAAGCAGATTATAGGCCTATAGATGTAGGACAAAGTGATAAGATGAAATTTGTCAACACTACATCTTTAGGAATTGATGCCAAAATCAATTATGATGCTTCTAAAATGATAAGAAAAACTTTTCTTTCTAAAGGTATAGCTTATGTATTAAGCATTATTTATAATGCCATTTTTTTGAAATCACTTAAAGTAAAAATGCTAGTTGATGGAAAAGATTTAAGTGGTGAATACTATATCATTTGTTTAATGAACGGCTCATATTATGGAAATGGCGCTTGTGCAGCCCCTTGTGCCCTTGTCGATGATGGCTACTTTGACTTAGTTTTGTTTAAAGTAGCAAATAGATTTAAAGTATATAAAACTTTAGTTAAATACTTAAAAGGAAAAGCCACTATAAAAGATGGTGTTGAAACTATAAGATGTAAAGAAATTGAAGTTACATCCAACGAAGACATGACATGTCAATCAGATGGAGAAAACTATATAACTAAAGTGTTGAAAGTTAAGATACTTCCATCTTATTTAAAACTAAAGGTTTCTAAATAATAAACTTATCAATAATTTTTTCAACCAAAGGATTTCTTACAACATCGCTCTTGTTAAAATGCACAAAAGCGATTTTATTTATGTTTTGTAAAAGCTTATTAGCATAAACTAGTCCACTCTTATTTTTATCTATTTTTAAGTCAATTTGAGTAATATCACCATTTACAATCATTTTAGAGCCATAGCCAAGTCTAGTTAAAAACATCAACATTTGACTACCAGTTGTATTTTGAGCTTCATCTAAAATAATATAAGCATTACTTAAAGTTCTACCTCGCATATAAGCTAAAGGAATTACCTCAATAATATTTTTCTCCATCATCTTATCAACTTGTTCTTGACCCAAAATATCATATAAAGAATCATATAATGGCATAAGATAGGGATTAATCTTTTCTTTTAAATCGCCTGGCAAAAAGCCCAATGATTCCCCTGCTTCTACAGCAGGTCTAGTTAAAATTATTTTATTGATTTCTCCATTTTTATATGCCAGACAAGCTAAGGCGATTGCTAAATAAGTCTTACCAGTACCTGCAGGACCAATTGAAAATATTAAATCATTTTTATCAATTGCCTTAGCAAGTAAGAATTGACTGTATGTTTTATACTTAACTGGTTTACCATTTTGTGTATATAAAATAATCTTGTTTTGCCAAGAAATATCTTTATTGGACAACAAATTAGAATAAATTTGTTTTATTAGATTTTCATCAATTAAAGTATTTTCCTTCACATAAGAAACAATAACTTCTAAAAAATCTGAGAAACGATTAAAAGTATCATGATCACAATCTATTAATAATCTATTACCTCTACAAATCAAATCAACTTTAAATAAAGAACCAATAAATTTGATATTAAAATCATTTACACCAACTAGATTTACAAGCTGTTCATAATTTAAATCATCTAATAAAATTTCACTATAATTCATAATCAAAATTATAATATATGACAAAACTAAATAAAATCAAATTACTTAAACTTACTTTTTTAAAGTTTTATTATTGTTTATCGTATCAGCTATAGATCCAATACATAAACCAACCAAAACACCAATTAACATACCTAAACCAATATTATCTATAGATACACCAATTAATGTTCCAATGCATAGTCCTAAAGAAATATTAATTGTGTTACATTTATCTTCGCTACTTTTCTTTTTCATATCTTCTATTTTTATATTCAAATTAATTTTAGTAAATACATGAAAAAAACTTAGAAAATTTAAGTAAAAAATGCGTAAAAAAAATAGTGACTAGCACTATTTTCCTCTTCTTGCTTTTCTTGCAGCTTCTTGCTTAAGTTTTCTCTTAAGACCTGGCTTAATGTAATATTCTCTTTTTCTTACTTCAAGAAGGGTTCCATTACGAGAAACTTGTCTCTTAAATCTACGTAAAGCATCATCTAATTGTTCGTTTTCTTTAACTACTACTCTTGACATTTATAACACCCCCTTCCAAGACCTCGTTAATTATACATGAAATATTTTTTCTTAGCAATCACTATTTTCGATTTCCAAACTATATCTTTTGGCAATATTATAGTCACCTTCATATTTTTCTTTACCTAAGTTTCTAATAATAAAGCCATCTTTACCCTTACCTAAAATAAGTAAGATATCATTATTGTTTAATAAATCAATTGCTGATTCAATTCCATACTTACGATCTTCAACAATAAGCGTTTTATATTCATCAAAATACTTAGAGGCATCAAGTAAAATAGAATTGATATTCCCACTATAAGTAGAAAGCTCAGTTAAGACAATTTTATCAGAATTAGCTGATACATATTCGCCAATTTGTTTTAAAGATTGTTTATCAAAACTGCTTCTAATACCAAGTAGTGTTACAATTCTTCTATTCACTTTCTTTATCTTTTTGGCAAATTCAATCGCTTCTTTTATCGTTTGATAATTATTAGCTGAATCAACATAGATATCATAACTATCGCATACATCAACTACTTCTAATTTTCCTTTTAATGGTTTAATTAACGGAAGCACCAACGCAATCTCGTTTAAATCATAGCCAGTAAGATATAAACTAGCGATAGCGCATGCCACATCACTTATCCCTTGCTTTGATACGACCTTAGTTTTAAAATCATAATTTCTACCATCGATAGATAAAGTAAAACTACTCATTCTATTTTGAATATTTACATTAGTTATGACAAAATCAGCATCCAAGCTAAAGCCATATGAATGAACATTTTCACCACATGCTGAAATAAGTTCATCATATGATTCATCATCCTTATTTAAAAGAATGGCCGTTGTATCATCTAGTGTATAAAGATAATTACACATCATATCATAGTAATTAACTTCCATCTCAGTATAATAATTAGAATATTGATTGGTACGCGCATAAATAAACACATTAGGCTTAATCGCATCTAGTTTCTTATAGGCAAAAGCTAAACAATCAGCTTCAAGCGTACAAGCCTTAATACCATTTTTAACAAATTCACTTAAATACCTTTGACTATCCAAAATGGTCAAAGTACGATTATTACTCAATAAATGATTATCACCATAAAAGATACCATTAACACCTATTGAAGCCGATTCTTTAAAGTTACGGACAATATTATGAATTAGATAGGAAATCAAGCTAACCCCATCACATCCAGTACTTAAATAAATCTCTAATCTATCGCTAGGATAGCCATAAAACTTAGATACAATAGCATTCAAACAATCTAGAGTATTATTTACTTTAATATAAATAGCATCGAAACTTGTATCTATTTCCTTTTGATAAACAATAACTGATGCCCCATTTTTAAGTGCTTCTTTGACAAAATCATGGCCATCATCTTTTATACCTTCTATGCAAAAGAAAATACAATTTTTCATTGGCACACGTGAGTCAATTGAAAGCTGTTCGATATCAATATGAGGGACGTTATTAAAAAGTTCATCAAGAAACATGTCCTAAGACCTCACCATCATTAATTGAATCAATAGTAATATTAATAACTTCACCTATTTCTTTATCACCTTTAGCTTTCACATAAAAATATTGTTTAGTATAACCATAAACATATTCTCCATCTTTTCTTTCAACCAAAAGTTTTAAAGTAGAACCAATAAACTTGCAAATAAATTCATTAGTTAAAGGTTTTTGCATATTCTCTACTTCATATAATCTTTCTTTTTTAACTTTTTCATCAACATGATTATCTAATCCATCTGCAACTGTACCGGTCTTTCTAGCATATGGAAAAACATGGATAAAAGAAAACTTAATATCTTCAATTGTCTTTTTAGTTTCATTAAATAGTTCAATAGTCTCGCCAGGGAAACCAACAATTAAATCGGTTGATATTGAAATATCTGGAATTCTTTCTCTTATATATGCCACCCTATTTTTATATTCTTCGATAGTATATGGTCTATGCATACTTTTTAGTATCGCATTAGAACCTGATTGAATAGGAATATGTAAATGATGAGCAAGTTTAAAATTATTAGCCATTAAATCGATGATTTCATCAGTAATTTCTGTAATCTCAATAGAAGAAAGTCTAATTGTTTCAAGTTCTTCAATAAGACACAAATCTTTTAATAAATCATATAAATGATATTCGCCATCAAAGTATCTACCAGTATGAATGCCAACTAAAACTAGTTCTTTACTTGTTTTAGATAGAACTCTTGCTTGTTCAATTATATCTTTATGTTTACCGCTAGTTTCTCTTCCTCTTGCATAAGGAATAATACAATATGAACAAAATTGATTGCAACCATCTTGTACTTTTAAGAAAGCTCTAGATTTACCAGGATATGTTTCAAGTCTTAAGGCATTAAATTCACTATTTAAAGGTGAAACTTCCTTAGATTTAATATTTTGATCAATTAAATCAAACAGTTTATCTTTATCTTTTGAACCAACTATTAAATCAGCTGCATCAAAATCATAACTATCACCCTTAATTTGAACTAAACACCCTACCGCCACAACGTAAGCATCTGGATTAGTGTTTCTAGCTCTATGAACCATTTTACGGGTTTTAGACTCAGCAGTATTAGTTACACAACATGTAAAAATAACATAGATATCAGCTTTTTCTTTAAAAGATACCTCTTTATAGCCATTTTCTAATAATCTATTTTTAAGTACGGTCGCCTCATAGTCATTGACCTTGCAACCTAAAATCATCATCGCAAAACTTCTCATATTTCATTACCTGCAATCACACTCGCTAAAAAGATAGCTGCCGTTTCCGCTCTTAATATTCTTTTCCCTAAAGAAATTGAATCAAAACCTAAATTAATAATATCATCTACTTCTTGGGGTTCAAACCCTCCTTCTGGGCCAATAATATAAGTAATAGACTTATAACCTTTTAAATCCGAAATTGATTTGGTTTCTTTTTCATAAGCCAATAAATTTAATTCGCTTTTATATTTATGCAATTCTTTAAAAGTGATATAGTCACAAATATCGGGTATTTTATTACGATGGCATTGTTCACTTGCCTCTGTTGCGATTTTTTTAATTCGCTCTAATTTGTTGTTACCCTTTCCAGGCTTAACCACAGATCTTCTTGCGATATAAGGAACTATTCTATCAACACCTAACTCTGTTAGTTTTTGAACCGCAAAATCAAACTTATCATTTTTAATTAGTGCAAGCACAACAGTTATCTTACATTCTAGTTCATTATATTCATCTATTTTATTTTCTACTTTAGCTAGTCCATTATGATAAGAACATAAAAAAACTTTATGATCTAAATCAACCAATCTAAACTTATAACCATCTTGTACTCTTAATACTTTTTTTAGTTGATAATTAACCTCTTTATTCAATTCATAAGAATTAGAAACTGTTAATAAATCATCATAAAAGAATTGTTGCATTAATCTTTTTCTTCTTCGCTTTCTATAGGTCTAACATTAACTTTTATAGTATTTACAGTCTTTTCATCTGCATCAGAAACTACTACATCTAAATTTTTATAAGAAAATGTATCGTTGATACTTGGAATCTTATCTAAATTAAAAATCACCCAACCAGCAACAGTATTAAATTCGTATTCCTCATCCGGTCTAATATCAAAATATTCAAACATATCTTCAATATCAGCATCACAATTAACAAAATATGTAGTATCATCTATTTTCTTAAAGTATTCAATTACCTCATCATGCTCATCATAGATTTCACCAACAATTTCTTCTAAAACATCTTCCATAGTAATAATGCCAGCTGTGCCACCATATTCATCAATAACAATAGCCATATGTGATTTGCATGTTTGAAGTTGTTTTAATAAAGCACTAATCTTTAAGTGTTCAGTAGTAAAAACAGGCTTTGTAAGAATCTGCTCAATAGTAGTAGCTGATTCTTTATAGTAATGATAATAAAAATCCTTTTCATGTAAAATACCGACAATATTATCTATTGTATCTTTATAGATTGGCAAACGAGAAAAGCCTGATTCTCTAAAACTTTTATCAATTTCCTCAGGTAAATCATTAATATCATTAGCCACTACATCAACTCTTGGTGTATAAACCTTTCCAACTTCTTGATCATTAAATTCAATCGCATTGGTAATCAAATCAGCTTCATCTTCATTCATATTACCACCTTCTTGAGCTTCTTCTACCATGGTAATAAATTCTTCTGATCTGAATTCATCATTTTCTTCACTTTTAAATAGTTTAGAGATTAAAGCTGCTAAACCATTTAATAAGAAAGTTAAAGGCTTAAACAAAACTACCAATATAGAAATAAATGGTGTAAAAAACATAGCAAATTGTTCAGGATGAGACTTAGCTAGAGTCTTAGGTGTGATTTCACCAAATATTAAAATTAGCAAAGTCATAATAGCTGAAGAAATTAAAGCACCATTTTCTTTAAATAAAGAAACAAACAATACAGTCGCAATAGAAGAAGAAGCGATATTAACGATATTGTTACCAACCAAAATAGTTGACAACAAAGAGTTAAACTCTTCAGCTAAAGCTAAAGTTTTTTCAGCTTTTTGATCACCATTATTAGCCATATTTTTAAGTCTAATCTTATTAAGACTAGAAAATGCTGTTTCTGTAGCACTAAAACATGCGCTCAAAAAAATGAGGATAATTAAAACAATTATTGTGTTATTCATATTGCGCTCCTAAAAGAGCGTTAGTGGATAAGGGAACTTCCAACTTAAATACTCTCCTTTTCTTAATATTTACTTATTTTAACAAACTTTAAAGTATTCATCAATTAATGATGTATTTATGTTTGCGATTAGACTATCATCTAACCCTAATTCTTTTGCCAAGTCATAACAAATTTCAAAGTTACCAATATCATATTTGATATGTGCATCAGAATCAATGATAACTGGACAATTTAATTCCTTACAGATTTTAATTATTTCAGTTTGATTCTCTAAAGTATTTATTCTAAAATCACCCCTAAAACTCGAGTTATTTAATTCAACAAATACTTTATTATTTTTACAAGCTTTAATCACTTCATAAAAATCGCATGGATGATTGCCATCATCGATATGGCCTAATATCTTTACCAAAGGATAAGATATAGCCTCTAAATAAAATGAAGTATTTTCTTGTTTTGTATGACTTAAACC
This sequence comes from Candidatus Methanomethylophilaceae archaeon, assembly GCA_963593105.1. GTDB lineage: Bacteria > Bacillota_I > Bacilli_A > Erysipelotrichales > Erysipelotrichaceae > Colivicinus. Next base: position 8,360 of record CAVBAX010000036.1, read on the forward strand.
ATGATCATATGTATGAATACTAGCAACAGCATAATCACAATTTCTAGTATAGTAATCAATAAAATCACTTAGATATTCACCAACATTAAGTTCTACACCTCTAAAAACCTTCATGCCTTTATAATCACTTGGAATAACAGCCATATTAGAGAAATTATGTCTATCAGCTCCAAAATTAAATCTATCATGTTGATGGTCGGTTATACCATAAAATTTAAGGCCTTTTTTAAAGGCCTCTTCGATATTTTCGGTAACTGAACTATAAGCATGCCTAGAAAATAAGGAATGCGTATGTAAATCAGCTTTATTTAGCATGAATTACACCCTAGTTTTAAAGAAAGATGGAACATCGTCATCATCATCGATAACATTTACTTGTTCATTTTTCTTTTGTTCAACAACTGGAGTGGTATTAACATAAGTTGTAGTATTTTGAACAGTAGTTGCTGTATTTGGAAGCTCAAAACCAGTCGCAATAACAGTAACAATGATGTTTTCGCCTAATTGATCATTCATCGCAACACCAAAGATTGTATCAATATCATTGCCAGCAGCTTCCTTAATATAATCAATTGCCACTTGTGCATCATATACAGAAATATCATGACCACCAGTGATATTAATAATAGCTGATTTAGCACCTTTTATTTGTGCTTCAAGAAGTGGAGACTTAATAGCCTTAGCAGCCGCTTCCTTAGCCTTGTTTTCACCATTAGCCATACCAATACCAATTAAAGCAGTACCCTTACCTTGCATTACCGCTTTAACATCAGCAAAGTCTAAGTTGATATAAGCAGGTACCGCAATTAAATCAGTGATAGTTTGTACACCTTGTCTTAAAACATTATCAGCTTCTTTAAATGCATCTTCCATTGGAATCTTACCAATAACACTTAATAATTTATCATTAGAAACGATAATTAAAGAATCAATATATTCTTTCAAATTTTCAAGCCCTACTTGAGCTTGATCATTTCTTTTTCTTCCTTCAAATTTAAACGGAGTAGTAACTACACCAACTGTTAAAGCACCAGATTCTTTCGCAAGCTTAGCAACAACTGGAGCACCACCAGTACCAGTGCCACCGCCTTCACCACATGTAATAAATACCATGTCAGCACCAGCTACACATTTTCTGATTTCTTCTTCGCTTTCGGTCGCCGCCTTTGTACCAACTTCAGGATTTGAACCAGCGCCTAAACCCTTTGTTGTATTTTTACCAAGCACAATCTTATTTTGGCACTTTGACATATTTAAACATTGTAAATCAGTGTTGCATACATAGAATTCAACGCCCTTAACGCCATCATTAACCATTCTATTAACAGCGTTGCAACCTGCTCCTCCTACACCAAACACCTTTATTCTTACGACTTGATTATATTCTGGTTTTGTAGTCATTTACTTATCCTCGCTTTCCTTATACATTTCAAATAAATTCTTAATTTTAGAAGTTATTGACTCTCCCTCGACATCAACTTCTATTTGATCTACCGTTTTATCATACTCAGCTATATTAACACAATTTACGCTTAAATCATTAAGATTAGCTTTTTCTCTATAAACAAATAAAGCTCCAAAAACTGCACATAGCTCTGCTTTTCTAGCACCAATTATATCAGGATAATAATTTTTAACTTCTACCCCGCTTTTTTCTTTTAGCATAATTGAGATTGCTTCCATATCACTACCCTCTCCAGTTAAAAGAAAACTTGCACCTTTTTCTAATATAGGTTTACA
>CAVBAX010000036.1:10109-11821 GCA_963593105.1 Candidatus Methanomethylophilaceae archaeon
GGTTTACACATTGAAACAAGTTTATCTATATAAGCTTCAAGTGGTAATTTAACTAAATCATTTAAATCAGCAATTCTAATTGATTTATTAGAGTCACCATCATTCCAAGCATATATTGCATCCTCATCATGATTTGAGTTCATATTAACATTATATTTTATTAGACGAGATACAATAGACTCTTGCAAATGATAAATATCGCATACCGATTTTGATAAAACATTAAGACCAGAATAAATAATTTCTGAACTTAATAATTTCGTCTTATAAATCAAACTAAGATAAGTTCTTGAATTATTGATATCTAGCAAAATAATATTTTGATTAATAGAATTTTCAAGAGCAACCGATTCTTTTGCGATTGCATAATTTGACAATACTAAATCAAGAATTTCTAGTCCAGATTCACTAACAGCTTCCACATAATCAAAAGTCATCTTTTTATCCGCACACAATAAATCAATATCTACAAAAGCCTCATCACAACTTTCATTTTCTGGAAGCCTTCTAGTTGAAATACCATTGATGGTATATTTACAAATATGCGTATTAATTACAAGCAAATCATCATCAACATCTGTTTTTAAAGAATTCGTTATTGCTCTAGCTATATCTTTTTTCTTAATATAACCATCACTTGGAACAATAGAAACCTTTAAAGATGTTCTTTTAAATTTATAAGGAGGTAAAACAAGAATTACTTTTTCTAGTGTTGCTCCTACTTTTTTTGATACTTCTATAATAGCTTTTTTAACGCCAGCAACTAAAGCATTTTTATCAGTTACTTCATATTCGCTAATACCCTTAATATCACTGGAATAAGTACAAATTATATTAAAACGAGTGTTGTAAAATTCGGCAACAAGAACTTCAATCTTATCGTCATCTAATTTTAAAGTAGCATATACTTGTTTAATGTTATTCATAAGATAGATTATACAATAAAAAATATTATTTTTTTAAACAAACAAAGATTTAACCTTGCAATTGAAAAACAAGTATGATAAATTAATATAGCTAGATTTAATGAAGGGAGGCATGTGTTATGTCAAGAGTTTGCGAAATTTCTGGAAAAGGACCTCTTTCAGGAAATAATCGTTCACATTCACTTCGTGCTACACGCCGTAAATGGAATGTAAATCTTCAAAATGCAACGATTATGGTTGATGGAAAGCCTACGAAGGTTAAAATTTCAGCCCGCGCATTAAGAAGTCTAAAGGCTCAAGCTAAGAATGCATAAAAAATCAGTGGTATAAAACCACTTTTTTTATTGTCTATCATTTAAAAAACTCCTATAAAGGAGTTTAAATAGATACACTTTCTATATTAGCTTTAATATCGCCCTTAAACACAAAGCTACCAGCAACAACAACATCGCATCCTGCATCCTTGATTTTGTGGACATTTTTAGAATTAACACCACCATCAATTTCAATTAAATAATTCAAGTTATTTTCTTCTTTATAGTCAGCTAAAGCCTTAACTTTATCCAAACTTGATTCCATAAACTTTTGACCACCAAAACCTGGTTCAACCGACATAACAAGTACTATATCAACATATTTAAGTAAAGGGATAATATCATCAACACTAGTACCAGGCTTAATAGAAATACCAACTTTTACATGTTTCTTTTTAAAATACGCAATAGTTTCAATACAATCATAGATATTTTCAACAGTTTCATAATGGAATGTAATACCATCTGCACC
>CAVBAX010000037.1:0-11753 GCA_963593105.1 Candidatus Methanomethylophilaceae archaeon
GTAGTCATTCAATCAATGACTAACACTAAAACCAAAGATGTTAACGCTACAATAAAACAGATTAAACAACTAGAAGAAGCGGGATGTCAAATTGTTAGAGTTGCGATACTAGAACTAGAAGATGCCAAGGCAATCAGCCAAATCAAAAAAGAGATACATATTCCTATTGTCTCAGATATTCATTTCAATCCTGATTTTGCGATTGCGGCAATCAATAATGGAACCGATAAAATTAGATTAAATCCTGGCAATATTGAAAACGAAGATAAGATTAAAGAAATTGTAAATCTATGTAAGGAAAAACATATTCCAATTAGAATCGGTATAAATGGTGGCTCACTCAATAAAAAATATGAACACAGCGAAGAAGCGATGATTGAAAGTGCTAAAGATCATTTAAGAATTCTAGAAGCCAATGATTTCCATGATATTTGTCTATCATTTAAATCATCTGATCCAATGGAATGTATTAAAGCTTATAATCTTGCCAGCAAGGAATTTAATTATCCCCTTCATCTAGGAGTTACTGAAGCTGGTGGTCTAATTGATAGTTCAATCAAGTCTTCTGTTGCCCTTGGCAATTTATTACTTGATGGTATTGGCGATACAATTCGTATCTCAATAAGTGATGACCCTGTAAAAGAAGTAATGGTTGCTAAGAAACTATTAAGAGCTTGCGGCCTTAAGAAAGATGTCGCCAATCTAATTTCTTGTCCAACATGTGGTCGTATTCAATATAATATGTTGCCAATTGTAAAAGAAATGGAAAAATATCTAGAAAACGTTTCTAAAGACATTGATGTTGCGATTATGGGTTGTCCTGTTAATGGACCATTAGAAGCTAAAAGAGCCGATATTGGCGTTGCAGGTGGCAAAGATTGTGCTTTACTTTTTAAGAAAGGTGAAATCATCAAATCAATACCACAAGAAGATGTTGTTAAGGTATTAAAAGAAGAAATAGAAAAGATGTAAAGTGGTTAAAAAAGACCACTTTTTATTTAACGCGCCATAAAACTGCGTAAATACGCAAAAATATGTCGAGGCATTAAAAAAGTACCCGATTTTAAACACTAAAAGAATGATAATGCTAGCCGTATTAAATTCAATGGCACTTCTTTGGATAAGGATTTATTTACAAGTCTATCAATAGTATTCTTTTCAAAATATATTGAAGCAGCACCTCTCACTCACCAATGTAAAGCCATCTTAGCTCATTTAATCTGACTCTATTAAAAAAGTGAAGTTGTGAACAAAAACTTCACACCACTTCACTCAAAACTTCACTGTACTTCACACAAAACTTCACACTACTTCACACTTTACTTCACTGCTTCACGCTAAAATCCAGTTAGTTCAACACTTGGAAGCATTGTTTCATCAGAAATAAACATAAGCACATAAATAATAAGTGATATTGCCTTTTACTTCTACATTGAAATTGGATAAAACATAGGCTTCATCTATTTTGTAATTTGAAATATTTAAAATATTATTTAAGGCTGAATGTCTTTGATAAGGCTTGCCACTTTTTCCTAATTGAAGTCTCTTCTTACAAACTTAACAACACCCATTACTTTAACAGGCAACTCTTCTATTTCTTTTGTACTAAAGAACCTAGATTCATATTTAGGATTACTAGCTTCTAATATCATTAAATTATCTTTATAATAAACTTTCTTAATTGTTACTTCATCACCAACAAGGACAATACCAATTTGACCAGAATTAATGACATTAGTTTTTTTAACATAAACTAAATCGCCATCATAAATATGAGAATCAATCATAGAATCACCACATATCCTAAGAAAGTAGTCACCCCTTCTTGCATCAGCTTGTCCAAGCTCTATATAGCCTTCGATATTTTCGTCAGCTAAAAGATCATATCCCGCCTTGACAAAACCTGCAATTGGTTTGATTCTATTACCCTGTGACAACAACATTTCAATATCATAATTTAAGACATTACTTAATTTATCAATTGTACCTTTTTTTAGCATTGTGCTTTCGCCACTTAACCAACGATAATAAGTAGAAACAGATACACCCAATTCATTGGCTACATCTTGATGGCTTTTACCATGTTCATATTCATATTTTGCGAGTAATTCTTTTAGTTCCATATACTTAATTTACATCTTTTGGGAAATATTTTCAAAAATAATTTTATTTTTTCCCAAATCTTACTTGTTTTGAAAAATAAGAACACTATAATAAAAGTATGCAAAAAATATATCTAGTTATCGATCTTAAATCCTTTTATGCCTCAGTTGAATGTGCTGAAAGAGGACTAGACCCCTTTAAAATAAATTTAGTTGTCGCCGATCCTAGTCGAGGTGATGGTGCCATTACTTTAGCCGCTACACCAGCCATTAAAAGATTGGGTGTAAAAAGTAGAGGCCGTATATATGAAATTCCAAAAAATATCGAATATATTATCGCTACACCAAGAATGTCTTTATATATGGAATATTCTGCATTGATATATAAGACTATTCTTAAATATATTTGTAAAGATGATATCTATGTTTATTCAATTGATGAATGTTTTATTGATGCCACTCCCTATTTAAATTTATACAAACTAAAAGTAAAAGATTTGGCCAAACTTATAATCAAAGATATCTATAACACCACTTCAATTACCGCAACCTGTGGCATAGGTACCAATATGTTTTTAGCCAAGGTTGCCTTAGATATATGCGCCAAACATAAAAGTGATAATATCGCCTATCTAGATGAAGATATTTTTAAACAAACATTATGGCATCATAGACCTCTAACTGATTTTTGGATGATTGGCAAAGGCAGTGAAACTAGGCTTAATAAACTAGGAATAAATGATTTATATGATTTAGCCCACTTTGATGAAAAAGTTCTTTATAAAGTATTTGGTATAAACGCTAAAACACTAATTGAACACTCCAAGGGTAAAGAAGATACTACTATCGCTGATATAAAAGAATATAAACCTAAAAATAATTCTTTATCTAATTCGCAAATCTTATTTGAAGACTATAACTATAAAGATGCTTATATTGTCTTAAAAGAAATGGTTGAAACCAATACCTTAAGACTTGTTAGTAAACATTTAGTAACCAATCATATCAGCTTATATATTGGCTATTCTAAAGATGTCATAAAACCAAGTAGTGGCAGCAATCTTATAAGTAATACAACCAATTCCTATAAACTATTATTAAATGAATTTACTATTCTTTATAAAAAGATAATTAATACCAATTATCCAATTCGAAAGATTGGCATTTCTTTTGGCAATTTAAAAGACGAATATTATGCCGAATATGATTTGTTTACCGATGTCAATAAAATAGAAAAAGAAAGAAAGTCACAAGAAGCTATCGTTTATATTAAAGAAAAATATGGTAAAAATGCTGTTTTAAAAGGTACCAATCTATTAGATAAGGCAACAGCTAAAAAACGCAATACATTAATTGGAGGTCACAATGCCTAGAGCTCAAATTTTTATGGCTTTTGATGCCTTGAATGGCTATAAAGAACTATTAGACAAACAAGAAGAAATAGAAGTCGAAAAAAGAATATTATCAGGGGAAGATTATGAAATCTTAAATAGAACCCTAAACGAGATAGAAATAGGTAAAAATATAAGAATTGTCTATTTTAAAAAAGGCAAGTATCTACAAAGACAGGGCAGAGTTGCCAAACTAAACTTTGATACTAGAATGATACAAGTTGTAATGGAAAAAATTGATTTTAAAAATATTGTGGAACTAGAAATTATCGCTTAGTATTGATTTCTCCACAATCAAAATCAACCCATTCAAAAGGTAGCCAAGTTCTAGTCTTTTGACCTAAAAAGTCAATCTCAACACAACAATTGCGATTCTTTTTAGAATATTCAACAATACTACCTTCAAGTTTCTTTAAAGCGCCTTTAATGATTCTAACCTTACCATCAATCTTAATCGCCTCAGATACAGATAACATACCTTCAACATCTAATACCCACTTAGCATATTCAAGATCTGATCCATAAAGCTTACCATCGTCATTTTTCCTAGAAAGAATTTGATAATAATAATAGTTAGATTTGATATGATATGGATCTTTATTAGTTGGCAAAAATAAAAAAACATAACCACCTAATAAAACTTCTTCTACATCATATTTCTCGCCTGCATTTGAACGATGAGCCATTTTCATAAGTGGCGAGGCAATTAAATAATCATATTCCTTATTTAATTCATTAGCTAGTTTCTCTTCAATACCTGTAAGTGTAAAAAGACAATAAGCATCATAACCCTCACTTATTAACTTTAATTTTCTTTGTTTAATATCATCATTAAAAGACCACATGTTTATATTCTACCTAATAATAGACAAAACGCGTTATAATTTTTTGTATGTTGAAAAAATTTTTAAGTTATTACAAGCCCTATAAACTATTGTTTAGCTTAGATATGTTAGCTTCTTTCTTCATATCACTAAGTGCGATGGTTTATCCAATTATCACTCGTAACATGTTAAACGATTATATCCCTAATTCAAAGTTTGATATGATCATTAAGTTTGGCGTTATCTTACTTGTTATATACATCATAAGAGCCCTACTTAAATACTTTGTTCAATTCTATGGCCATGTCATGGGTGTAAAAATTCAATCTGATATGCGTAAAGCCTTATTTGAAAAGATTGAAAAACTTCCTTATTCCTATTTTGACAACCATGAAACAGGTGCCATTATGTCTAATCTTACAAATGATATTTTTGAAATATCTGAATTAGCTCACCATGGACCTGAAAACTTTATCATGTGTACACTCATGATAATTTTATCCTTTGTCTATTTATCAACGATTAATCTAAATCTAACATTAATCATTTTTGCATCTGTTCCTTTCTTAATTATTATTTCTTTAAAACTAAGAAAATATATGCGTGATGCCTCTAGAAAATCTAAAGTAGCCTTATCTGGTATAAATGCCGCTATATCTTCTTCGATAAGTGGTGTTAAAGTTACCAAAGCTTTCAATAATAGTGAACTTGAAATCAAAAAGTTCGATAAACAAAATGAAGAATTTATCAAAGCACGTACTATGCACTTTAAAGGTTTTGCGACATTTAACTCAAGTACATCTTTTATCACTGATTTATTTAATGTTATTTGTTTGATATCAGGAGGCATCTTCTTATATAATGGCCAAATTACCTTTGGTGATTATTCAACATTTATTGTCTCAATAAATTTATTTATTTCACCTATTACAACTCTTGTTCAATTTGTCGAACAATTAGAAGAAGGTATTGCCGGCTTTGAAAAATTTGAAAAGATTATGAATCAAGAGATTGAAACTGATAAAAAAGAAGCTAAAGACTATAAAGAACTAAATGGTGATATCGAATTTAAAAATGTTTATTTTAAATATGGAAATAAACCTGTATTAAACGATATTTCCTTTAAAGTAGAAAAAAGTAAAACCGTCGCCCTAGTTGGTGAAAGTGGTGGTGGCAAAACCACTATTTGTCATTTATTGCCAAGATTTTATTCAATCAATTCTGGGACAATATCAATTGATAATAAAAATATCGATGATATCACTATGGAATGCTTAAGAAGAAACATTGGCATTGTTCAACAAGATGTTTTCTTATTTTCTGGTACTTTTAAAGAAAATATCGCTTATGGCGATTTAAATGCCTCATTTGAACAAATCGTGCAAGCAAGTAAAAAAGCTAATATATACGATTACATCATGTCCCTACCAAATGGTTTTGATACTGAAATTGGTGAAAGAGGTGTAAGACTATCAGGTGGTCAGAAACAAAGATTATCTATAGCTAGAGTATTCTTAAAAAACCCACCAATTCTATTATTAGATGAGGCAACAAGTGCCTTAGATAATACAACTGAAATAATGATTCAAGAAGCTCTAGATACTTTAAAACAAGGAAGAACCACAATTGTAGTAGCTCATAGGTTAAGTACAATTAAAAACGCTGATAATATATTAGTAATTGAAAAAGGAAAAGTAAGCGAAAGTGGAGACCATAAATCGCTTATGAAAATTGAAAATGGAACATATAAGCGCTTATATGATGCCCAATTTAAGGAGTAGTATGATCATAAACGAAAGTGAAAAAATCGAAAAGCTAACCAAAAAACTTGTCAGTATTGAAAGTGTTAATAATGGTCCTGATGGTGGTGAAAGCAAAGTGGCTAAGTACATCTATGACTACTTTTCAAAAAATGCTTATTTTAAAAAACACCCTAATCAATTAATGATGTTTGACCTATCTAATAATCGCCATAGTACTATTGCCTATATTAAAGGTAAAGGTGATAAGACAATTGTCTTAATGGGACATATTGATACCGTTGAAATCGATGATTATGGCAAGGCTAAAAAGTATGCCTGCAATCCTGATAAAATTACTGAAGAGCTAAAAAAATATTTTGACTTAGACCAAAAAGTAATAGATGACATCAATTCTAATAAATACATGTTTGGCCGTGGTGCCCTTGATATGAAATCGGGTGTTGGCGTTAATATGATAGTTTTAGAATACTTTATAAAACATTTAGATAAACTTAATGGCAATTTATTACTACTAGCGGAATGTGATGAAGAAGGTGATTCAAAAGGTGTTATAAGCGCCCTTGATAAACTAATTGAAATCAAAGAAAAAGAAGGCTTTAAATACGAAGCTTGTATCAATACTGACTATTCGGTATCAGAAAATAATGAACGTTTCCTTTATCTAGGAACTGTTGGCAAACTTCTTCCAAGTTTTGTCTGTGTAGGCAAAGAAAGCCATGTTGGTTCCCCTTTTAAAGGTTTTGACCCGAATTTATTATTATCGATATTAAACAAAAACATTTCTTTAAATGCCGATTTAGCAGATAAAGCAGACAATAAAACAAGTGTCCCTCCTATTTGTTTAAAACAAGGTGATTTTAAACAAAGCTATACAGTACAAACCGCTTCTTGTGCCTATGCTTATTTTAACTATATGTTATATACTTCATCTCCTTTAAAAGTTATGAACAATTGTTTAAAAATTGCCAAGAAATCTTTTAAAGAAACAATTGACTTATTAAATGTCAACTATAAGAAATATTGTATAAACAACAAGTTAAAGTATGAAAAATTACCATATGAAGTAAATGTGTATACTTTCAAAGAATTTGATGCTTATTTAAAGCAACATAATGAAAATTATGCAGAAGACATTAAAAAATACGCTAAGAAACTATCAAAAGATAATCCTAATATCGATATTAGAGAATATAGTTATAAGCTTGTATTAAAGGCTTATGAATATTATGAACTTAAAAAACCAATCTTAATTGTTTATTTTGGTTCTACTTTCTATTCAAATATTCAAACCAAAAACAAAAAGTTAAGAAAAGCTGTATATCAAACAGCTGAAAAAATAAACAAAGAATCTGATTATGACATCAAAGTAAGCGATTTCTATCCTTATATTTCTGATATGAGCTATTTATCATGTGCTCATAAGTATGAAGATATTAAATCAATGCTGGACAATTGTCCATATTATGAATTTGTTTATGATTATCCATATGAAAAAATTAAACAAATTGAAATGCCAACCGTAAATATTGGAACATTTGGTTTTGATGGTCATACTTATATTGAAAGACTAGAAAAGAAATATTGTTTTAATGAACTGCCAAATTTAGTTTATGAAACAATAATTAATTATTTTGATTAATTCTATGAAAAAAGTATTACTTATAAACGATTTATCTTGTGTTGGCAAATGTTCTTTGTCAGTTTCTATCCCTTTAATATCAGCTTATCAAATAGAAACTATAGCCTTACCAACTTGTATATTATCTAATCAAACTTGTTTTAAAGATTATCTAATCAAAGATAATACTAATGAACTAATTGAATTTCTAAAACTATGGAAAAAACAAGAAATAAAATTCGATACTATCTATACAGGCTTTTTTAAAGACTATAAACAAACAGATTATGTATCAAATTATTTAGATGAATATAATGGCAAGATATTTGTCGATCCTATACTTGGTGATAATGGTAAACAATTTACCTGTTTTGACGATAAATATTTAAATTCATTAAAAAAGTTAACAGAAAAAGCTGATTATATTACGCCTAATTTAACTGAAAGTTGTCTTTTGACAAACAGTGATATAAATGAAGACCCTATTAGTATCATAAGTAAATTTAATAATAAAAAAGTAGTTATCACAGGTATAAAAAAAGACAATAAGATTGGCTATCTTGTAAAAGATAATGATGATATAAAATATATTTTATTTGATTATATCGATTATCCACTACATGGCACAGGTGATGTCTTCTCTTCACTTCTATGTGCCAATATGACAAAGACCAATAACTTTATAAAAAGCGTTATCACAGCAGCTAATCTTACTAACAAATGCATACAAAACACAATAAATGAAGATTGTAGCTACTATGGTTTAAACTATGAATCACTTATAAACATAATAAAGGATGGAGACTAATCCATCCTTATTTAATTTCAACAACCCAACCTTCAGGTCCTTTGATTTTGCCCTTTTGAATACCAAGTAAAGTTTCCTTCAATTTATTCATTATTGGACCTGTTTTAAACTCAAATACAGTATCACCATAAGTAACTGAAGCAACAGGAGAAATAACTGCAGCAGTGCCGCATACACCACATTCTTTAAAACCAGCTAATTCATCAATTTTAATAGGTCTTTCTAATACTTCCAATCCTAAATAGTCCTTAGCTACCTGCAATAAGCTTCTTCTTGTAATAGAAGGAAGAATAGTGCTAGACTTAGGCGTAACAAGTTTACCATCTCCATCGATAAATATAACATTAGCACCACCAGTTTCCTCAATATAAGTTCTAGTTGCACTATCTAGATATAAATTTTCATCATAACCATTTTTATGTGCTAAAACATATGGACGCAAAGACATCGCATAGTTTAAACCAGCCTTTATATGGCCTGTACCATGAGGTGCCGCTCTATCAAAATCAGGCACAAACAATTTCTTTTGAAGATCCCCTGAAAAATAAGGACCAACTGGACTGGCATACACTCTAAACTCAAACTCACTAGCTGGTTTTACACCAAGAATTGGATTAGTTCCAAAGATAAAAGGTCTAAGATACAAAGTAGCTCCTGTATCATAACCTGGAACATCATCAATATTTGCCTTGACAACTTGTTTTACCGCATCAACAAATCTATCAACTGGAAATGGTGGTAGTTGCATAACACAAGCTGAATCATATAATCTTTGACCATTTAGTTCAGGTCTAAAAATAACAACTCTATCATCTATTGTTTTATAAGCCTTTAAACCTTCAAAGACTTGTCCACAATATTGAAGTATAGCAGCTGACTCATTTAAGATGACATTGGGATCTGTACTTAAAATACCTTCATCCCACTTGCCATCTTTAAATTTTGAAATATAACGATACTTTACTTGATTATAGGAAAAACCTATTTTATTGTAGTCAAGATTTTTCATATTAATTAAAAGTCAGTATCGAAGAATAACTTCTCATATGAAGGATAAGGAAGATTCTCACTTGAAATATAATGTTCCATCTTATCAGCGGTACCTCTTAGCTTTTCAGTTAAAGGAATAACCTTCTTTAAGATATATAAACCCTCAGCCTTAGCATCGCTCTTCTTTGTGCTAGCCTTTAATTCATCTTCACTCTTACCAGCAAGTAAAGAACATTCATCAATAAAGGCAGATAACTTTTCAGCTCTGGTTTTCATTGAACTAGACATATAATCACCTGCTGTAGTAATAAAGTTTAATTCTTTAATTGCTGAAGGGATAATATTTTGATAAATCATCGCAGTTAGAGTCTTGATCTCAATACTTCTAATATTAACGAAAGATTCATACATGATTTCACTTCTCGCCAAGATTTCCTTTTCACTATATACGCCATACTTTTCAAATAAAGAAATGCTATCTTTTGTACCAAACGAATCAATAGCTTCTACAAAAGTTCTAACATTTGGAAGACCTCGTTTTTCGGCTTCCTTAACCCATTCATCGCTATAACCATTGCCAGAGAATACAACTCTTTTATGTTTCTTATAAGTAGCAGAAATAATCGAAATAGCCTTTTCTCTTACATCTTGTCTATTCTTTACCTTGTCTAACTCATCTGCCATTTCATCAAGAGCCTTAGCCAAAGAAGTATTAATTACTGTATTTAAGAAAGAAGCATTCATACTAGAACCTAGCATTCTAAATTCAAACTTATTACCAGTAAAGGCAACAGGTGAAGTTCTATTTCTATCTGAATTATCCTTTGGAAGACTCTTAATAGTTGACATACCAAATTCTTTTAAACCAGACTTAACATAGCTAGATGGTTTTTTACCAACAAGTGATTCAAAGACACCTTCAATAACATCACCTAAATAAATTGAAACAATTGCCGGAGGAGCTTCATTAGCACCTAGTCTAAAGTCATTTCCCGAATCACTTGAAGCAAGTCTAATTAGCTCAGCATTTTCATCAACAGCTTTAATTAAAGCACTTGTAAACAATAAGAAACGTACATTATTATGAGGATCTTTACCTGGATCAAATAAGTTTTGACCATCATCGGTAACTAAAGAATAGTTATTATGCTTACCAGAACCATTTACACCATCAAATGGTTTTTCATGTAATAAACATACTAAACCATGTTTAATTGCGACCTTTTGTAAAACATCCATCATCAGCATATTTTGATCAATTGCCACATTTAAACTAGAGAAAATAGGTGAAATCTCAAATTGGCCAGGCGCAACTTCATTATGTTCAGCCTTAGCATAAACACCTAAGTTCCAAAGTTCTTTATTAACTTCTTCCATGTAGTCATTTACTTTAGAAGAGATGGTACCAAAATAGTGTCTTTCAAGCTCTTGGCCCTTAGGAGGCATAGCACCTAAAAGTGTTTTACCAGTTAAATATAAATCTCTTCGTTTATAGAAAGTATCCTTATCAACTAAGAAATATTCTTGTTCTAGACCTACACTTGGAATAACTCTTTTAACAGTCTTATCACCAAAGCTATTTACAATTCTACTTGCTGCATTTGAAACAGCCTCAATAGACTTTAATAAAGGTCCCTTAGTATCTAAAGATTCACCAGTATATGAAATAAATACTGTAGGAATATATAAGACATGTCCTCTAATAAAAGCTGGAGATTCTACATCCCAATAAGTATAGCCTCTTGCCTCAAATGTCGCTCTTAAACCACCACTTGGGAAACTTGAAGCATCTGGCTCATCTTTAATCAAAGACTTACCAGAGAATCTACAAATTGGTACACCATCTTTTTCTTCTACAAATGAGTTATGTTTTTCAGCAGTTGAACCAGTTAAAGGATGAAACCAGTGAGTATAGTGCGTGCAATGATGTTCTAGTGCCCAATCCTTCATTTCATGCGCAATCGCATCAGCTACTTCAGACTCTAGTGGGGTTTCATGAGCCTTAGCTTCTTTAAACTTTTTAAAAACCGGAGATGGCAAACGTTTAGCCATTTCTCTATCATCAAATAAACATGAACCAAAATCTTTAAAATCGTATTCCATAAATCAGTACCTTCCTCATTAATATAAACAAAATTCTAGTACTTACATTTTAAAAAGACAAGATTTTTTTAAAATATTTGATTTTTTTCACTTGTTTTACACAAAAAAACAAGTTTTTAGATAAAAAAATTGTTTTTAAATGCAAGAATTAATA
>CAVBAX010000038.1:0-11729 GCA_963593105.1 Candidatus Methanomethylophilaceae archaeon
CAACAATTAGTGTTAATAGTTCACTGTCTTCATCTAAGAAATTATCTAACATTTGTTTACATACAATAGTTAAATCAGTGCCATTAGCTACAATAGATTTACCAACCATAGCCATATAGTCACCTTCCTTTAGATTAACCCCATCAATTGAAGAATCCTTAACCGCATAAGTTACAGAAGCTGTTTTAACTTCATTACAAACTTTATTAAATTCAGCTACTAGAGCATCAAAGTCACTTTCTGGATTAAAACGTGCAAGGCAACTTAGACAAGCTTGTATAGACTTACATTCAATCACTTCTACTATTCTATCGCTCAATAAATCTTTAGCTTGTTTAGCTGCTAATAAGATATTTGAATTATTTGGGAAAATCATAATCTTTTCGCAATTTTCTAGTTCTTTGATTCTTTCTACAAAATCACTAGTAGAAGGATTCATAGTTTGTCCACCAGAAATAATAGAATCAACGCCAAGTTGTTTCATTAAATCAGAAACACCATCACCAGCCGCAACAGAAATAATACCAATTTTCTTCTTTTCCTTTTGGACATGCTTTTCATTAGCGATTAATTCAGAATGTTGCTCTTGCATATTCTCGATTTTAATCTTAACAAATTCACCATATCTTTGAGCCATATTTAAGGCATCACCAGGATGTAAGGTGTGAACATGAACCTTAATTAAATCTTCATCTCTTACAAATACAAGAGATTCACCATCTTTAGCAAGTTTATTCTTTAAAACAGAATCATCAAAGTTTTTTAAATAATTTTCTTTAAGTCTTAAGATAAATTCCGTACAATAACCAAATTCTTCGTTTTCAAACACTGATTGAGCACTTCTTGCAAGTTCTACCTTCAAAGCATTTGTAGAAACAGGATTGCCCTTTAAATAAGCTATAAAGCCTTCAATTACTCTACAAAGACCAGCACCACCTGAGTCAACAACGTTTGCTTCTTTTAATATAGGAAGTAAATCAGGAGTATGATCTAAAGAGTTATGCATATTCTCAAGCAAGCAATCAAAGAAAGCTTCAACTTCCATCTTAGGATTTTCCTTAACTTGCTTATGAGCATACCAAGAACCCTCTCTAATAACAGTTAAAACAGTTCCTTCAACTGGTTTCATAATTGCCTTATAGGCAACTCTAGTACCATTTTCAAATGCTTCAGCAAGTTCTTTTACACTTACCTCTTCTTTACCTTCAATGCTTTGGGCAAAGCCTCTAAAAATTTGAGATGTAATAACACCAGAATTACCTCTAGCACCCATCAACAATCCTTTAGATAAAGCCTTAGCCACATCACCTACATTATTTGAGAAACAAGCATTAGCTTCCTTAGCACCATTGTTGAATGTCATAGACATATTAGTGCCAGTATCGCCATCAGGAACTGGGAATACATTTAAGGCATTTATTTCAGCTTGATAGTTTTCAAGATTAGCAGCACCGCTGCTTAACATATCTTTAAAATCTTTTCCGTTTAATACTTTCATTATTAGTTTTCCTTAATCCTTTCAACATGAATATTTACTTCTTTAACATCCATATTAATAGATTTTTCAACAGTATATTTAACACGCTTTTGAGCTTCTGAAGTTACTTCAGAAATCTTAACCCCTGCTGAAACAACAACATAAATGTCAATTTTTAAATCATTTCCTTTTTTTGAAATTAACACACCCTTAGAATAACTATCTTTCTTAAGTAATGCATTATAACTATCTTTAACATAAGACTTAGAAATAACCCCAACGATTCCATAGCATTCACATACTGTGCTACCAGCTAAAGAAGCTATAGCCTCATCAGAAATTTTCACATCTCCATAATTTGTTTTAGTATTTATAGGCATTTTGACCTCCAATAACTTTTAAATTATATCATTAAGTATTTTCTAAAGACAAATCACAAGCCCATTACTAAAATAGTCACTATCTTACATAGTGGCTATTTTAATTCTATTCATCGCTCTTTTTAAAGCTGCTTCAGCTCTTCTTAAATCTAAATTAGAATCTCTTTTTTCAAGTCTATTTAAAGATCTATCTCTACTAGCCTCAGCTCTTTTTAAATCAATGTCTTCTTTAGATTCTATTGTATCAACAAGAATATTAGCACTGCCTTTTTCAAAGTAGAACATTCCTCCATTGATAGCGTATAAATTATCTATTCCATTTTCATTTGTCTCAAGTTTTCCAATATCAAGCATAAAACAAACAGGAACATGATGCTCAAGAATTCCTCTTTCACCATCTTTAGAAGTAATATTTAAAAATGGTGTTTCAAACTCTTTATACAAACCATTTGGAGTAATGATTTTTACATTAATCATTTGCTAGTACCTTAGCTTTTTCTCTTGCTTCTTCAATAGTACCAACAGACATAAACGCAAGTTCTGGTAAATCATCATACTTACCTTCAAGAAGTTCTTTAAAGCTTCTTACAGTATCTTCTACCTTAACATACTTACCCTCAAGACCTGAGAATTGAGTAGCAACTGAGAAAGGTTGAGATAAGAAGTTTCTAGCTCTTCTAGCTCTATTAACGATTACTTTATCTTCTTCAGATAATTCATCCATACCTAATATGGCGATGATATCTTGAAGTTCTTTATATCTTTGAAGTAATTCTTGTACACCTCTTGCAACCTTGTAATGTTCTTCACCAACAATAAGTGGATCAAGCATTCTTGAACTAGACTCAAGTGGATCTACCGCAGGATAAATACCTAGTGCAGCAATGCCTCTATCTAGAACGGTTTTAGCATCTAAGTGTGAGAAAGTTGTTGCTGGAGCAGGGTCAGTTAAGTCATCAGCAGGCACATAAATAGCTTGCACAGAAGTAATTGAACCATCTTTTGTAGAAGTGATTCTTTCTTGTAATTGACCCATTTCGGTAGCTAGTGTTGGTTGATATCCTACAGCTGAAGGCATTCTACCCAAAAGCGCTGAAACCTCAGAACCAGCTTGGGTAAATCTAAAGATATTATCAATAAACAAAAGCACATCTTGTTTTTCTTTATCTCTAAAATATTCAGCCATAGTTAAACCACTAAGCGCAACTCTCATTCTAGCACCAGGTGGTTCATTCATTTGGCCATAGACCAAGACAGTTTTATCAAGAACGCCAGACTCTTTCATTTCAAAGTACATGTCGTTTCCTTCTCTTGTTCTTTCGCCTACACCACAAACAACAGACTTACCACCATGTTCCATAGCGATATTGTGGATTAATTCTTGCATTAAAACGGTTTTACCAACACCGGCACCACCAAACAAACCAATCTTACCACCTCTTGCATAAGGACATAGTAAGTCGATAACCTTAATACCAGTTTCTAGAATTTCAGCACTTGTTTGTTGTTGTTCAAAAGTTGGTGCATTTCTGTGTATTGGCATATATTCCTTAGCCTTAACCTCACCTAAATTATCAATAGGATCACCTAAGACATTAAACATTCTGCCTAATACTTCATCACCTACTGGAACAGAAATGGCATTGCCAGTATCTATTGCCTTTGCACCTCTAACAAGTCCATCGGTAGAACCCATTGAGATAGCTCTTACAACATCATCACCGATATGTTGGGCAACTTCTACTGTAAGATATGTGCCATCACCTCTATCAACTTTGATTGCGTTATGAAGACTAGGAAGCTCTTCACCATCAAATCTAATATCTATTACTGGTCCTATAATTTGTACTACTTTTCCAATATTTTCCATATTTTTCTCCTATAAGGCATCAGCACCCGAAACAATTTCGGTAATTTCTTGTGTAATTGCCGCCTGTCTTGCTTGGTTATATGCTAGCTCTAATTTTTCAGTTAGCTCATTAGCGTTATCAGTGGCGTTTTCCATCGCAAATCTTCTATTTCCATGTTCTGAAGTTTTAGACTCTAAAAACTTTGAATAAATTTGGCTTTCAACCATCATTGGAATTAAATCCACTAAAATTTGATCAGCACTAGGCTCAAAATCAATTTGCTTAAAACCACTTGATTCACTCTTTGTCTCACCAGGCAATATACAAGATACACTGGCCTTAAAATTAATATTATTCACAAAACGTGTATAGATGACATTTATTGAACTAATCTTGTTTTCTTTATACATTGCCAAGGCATTATCAGCATATTTTTTAATAGTTTGATATTCCACTGTATCAGAACCAATTTGTTCATTTAAAATGTTGTAACCTTCTTGTTTTATTTGTTCGTAAAACTTATTGCCAACAAAATAAATATAGTCATCTTTACTTACATTATCTTTTACAAGTTTTGAAATATTGATGTTATAACCACCACATAGTCCCATATCACTAGTAAAGATAAAATAAGCCTTTTGTTTTGCATCCTTTTTTGTAAGATAATCATTTTCTTCAATCATCTCACCACTTAAGATACTAGAAACCACATCTTCTAAAGCATCAGCATAAGTACGATTCTTTTCCATCAAACTACGATTCTTACTTAGCTTGACATTAGAAATAAGCTCCATAGCACCAGTAATCTTCTTAGTTGAATTAACTGATTTGATACGTGACTTAATTGCAGACTTATTACCTGCCATAATTAGCCACCATATACTTCAAGATACTCTTTTAAAATAGTAGAAGTAGCATCTTTTAATTTATTTGTTAATTCATCTGTCAAGATTTTCTTTTCTTCAATTTCTGATTGTAAATCAGCATACTTTTCTTTATAAGTCTTCAATAAGAAAGTTTCAAAGCTACCAATCTTTTCAACTGGTAAATCCTTTAGATAACCATATTTAGCCGCAAATAAAGTAAGTACTTCCTCAGACATTGAAAGAGGTGAATATTGAGCTTGTTTTAAAAGTTCAGTTAATCTAGCACCCTTATCAATTGTTGCCTTTGTTGCTGCGTCTAAGTCACTACCAAATTGAGCAAATGACAATAGTTCATGATATTGAGCCAAGTCAAGCTTTAAAGAACTAGAAACAGACTTCATAGCCTTAGTTTGAGCAGCACTACCAACTCTAGATACTGATAAACCTGAATCAACAGCTGGTCTAACACCTGAATTAAATAATTCAGTTTGTAAGAAAATTTGTCCATCAGTAATGGAAATTACATTAGTTGGAATATAAGCTGAAATATCACCAGCTTGTGTTTCAATAATTGGTAAAGCAGTTAAAGAACCACCACCTAATTCATCTGATAATTTTGCAGCTCTTTCTAAAAGTCTAGAATGCAAATAGAAAACATCACCTGGGTAAGCTTCTCTACCTGGAGGACGACGTAATAATAAAGACATTGTTCTATATGCAACTGCATGTTTACTCAAATCATCATAAACAATTAGAACATCCTTACCTTGTTCCATCCATTCCTCACCAATAGCACATCCAGCATATGGCGCAATATATTGTAAAGGTGCAAGTTCACTAGCACTAGCATTTACAATTGTTGTATATTCCATTGCCCCATGTTGTCTTAATTTTTCAACAATTTGAGCAACAGTACTTGCCTTTTGGCCAATCGCTACATAGATACAATTTACATTCTTACCCTTTTGGTTAATGATTGTATCAATTGCGATAGCTGTCTTACCAGTTTGTCTATCACCAATAATTAATTCTCTTTGACCCTTACCAATTGGAATCATTGAATCAATAATCTTTAAACCAGTCATTAAAGGTTGACCTACTGACTTACGAGTCATAACACCAGGGGCAACTCTTTCTACTGGTCTATATTTTTTAGCCTTGATAGGTTCCTTGCCATCAATTGCTTGTCCTAGAGCATTTACAACTCTACCAAGCATTTCATCACCTACTGGTACTTCAACAATTCTTCCTGTTCTTTTAACTACATCATTTTCCTTGATGTTTGTATCATCACCTAAAAGTACAGCACCAACACTATCTTCTTCTAGGTTTAATACCATTCCATATACACCACCTGGGAATTCTAAAAGTTCAGAAGACATTGCGTTTTCAAGACCTTGTATAATGGCAATACCATCACCAACTTTTACGATAGTACCTACATCATCAGCTTTAATATCATCGTTATAGTTCTCTATTTGTTTTTTAATTAGAGCACTGATTTCACTAGCCTTAAGCTCCATAGACACCATCCTTTCTCTTTAACATTTCTTCCATATTTTTAATCCTTTGTTTCATCGTATTATCAATTACTTTATCGTCTAAAATAATACGGAAACCTGAAATCAAAGACTTATTGATCTTTGGCTTTAAAATGACAGTATATTTATCATCACTTAAAGATTTTTCTAAGTCCTTTAATAAATTACTATCTAATTCTCTAGCTGTTTCAATAATGCCTTCTTTAATATTTAGACTATCATTACATAATTTATGAAACTCTACAAAGATTTCATCATAGTAAGCTATTCTATTTTTATCAACTAATAAGTCTAAGAAGTTTAAAACATATTGATCTAAACTACTTTTAAAAGAATTATTAATAAGTTCTTTTTTAGCCTCTTTAGATATCTTGTAGCTCTTTAAGAAAGGTAATGCTTCAGCTTTATCAAAACTATCTTTGACAAAGTCAATTTGTTCCTTATATTTAGCTACACTATCTTTTTCAATTGCTAAAGAATGCAAACCTTCAGCATATCTATTAGCTAAGACACTCATTTGCTATCTCCAATAAACTTTTCAATAGCCTTCTTATCATCTTCACTAGTTGACTTTTCATCCAATAACTTACTAACAGCTGCTAGAGCTACATCAACCATTTCATCATGAATTTGGTTTTGAGCATCAAGCTTTCTTTGTTCGATTTCTTGATCAGCCATTTGTAAACGCGAAGTAGCTTCTTGATTAGCCTTAGCGACAATTTCATCCTTAAGACTATTAGCTTCTTTTCTTGCGCTTTCAACTATTTCGCCTGACTTATTACGAGCATGTTCAAGTTCTTGTTTAGCCTTAGTAAGTTCTTCACTTGCTTCAGACTTTAATCTTTCACTACTTTCAAGATTTTCATTCATCTTTTCTCTTCTTTTAGCTAAGATTTCTCTTGCTGGTTTCCATAACAATTTCTTGCACAATAAAAACAAAACAAGAGTAGAACATAGTTGAACTAGCATCGTGATTAAATTGGGAAATAGTACTCCTTGAATATCAAAAGTCATATTTGCCCACTAATCCTTAGTAAACGAATATTAATAGTAAAGCAACTAATAAACCATAGATAGCACAAGTTTCTGAAATAGCAGCACCAACGATAGCTTGAGATCTGATCTTATCAGAAGCATCTGGGTTTTTGCCAATAGCTTCTACGGCCTTAGCACCTACGTTACCTTCACCAATAGCTGTTGAGAAACCAGTAAATACTGCGATTGCAGCTGCGATTGCGATTAATCCTCTTTCCATAAATAAACCTCCTTATTTTTCTGGTAATTCTTTTCCAATAAATATAATTGTTAAAGACGTAAATATAAACGTCTGCAACAAACTTGAAATTAAATCAAAGTATGAATGTAAAACTGGCGCAACCAATACACCAACAAAGTCAAATTGTCCAATAATAGGAACTAGACTTGAAACATACCCTGTAAATGTATAGAACAATGTCATGATAATAGAACCTGCCATGACATTAGCGAAAAGACGCATAGATAATGAAATAATAGGTGAAATCTTACCAATAACATTCATTGGAAAGAACAAGAATATTGGATCAAATAAGCCACTTATATAAGACTTAATACCGTTGTATTTAATACTATTTATTTCAACCATTAAAATAGTAATAACCGCAAGGGTTAAAGTAACCGAATAATTGCCGGTAGGCACTGCTTGGTTACCAAATAAACCTGATATTGAAGATAAGAATATATATCCCCAAAGATAGCCAACATAAGGACCAAGATAATCAAAGATTTCCTCATTGACATCAGCTCTTACAGTATTATCAACCATTTCTACAGCTGATAAAGCAAGCAGCACTAAACCCTTAGGCTCAGAATATACATCATAATTTTTAAGTGCCTTATTTAATATTAGTAAGACAACAGCCAATATTGCGGTAATAATCAATATGGAAAATACATGTGCTTGAATAGTAATAGTCATTTTTCTTTAAACGCCTCTATAATCAATCTAGCTTTAATAATAAGAAGTCCAATTACCACTCCAACATAATTAAATATATTAGGTAATAAGAAACTTATCAAAAGCGGAACACCTAATAATGCGATGCAAATTAAGCTTCCTAATACTGCAAACACATTGTAGGTATCAATATTTTTGTAACGATATTCAATTAGTCGATAATTAAGAAATGAAAAGCCAAATCCTAATAAGACACCAAGTGAAATCTTCTTATCTACAATAAGAAATATTATAGATAAGCTTAGAGCTATCAAAAACTCAATTTTTAGTGGTTTTTTGCCCATGTGACAATTATAACATAATGTTTTTTAAATTGTTTTTGTACACAATCGCCTTTTTGTGCAAATTTACAATCTTTATTTTGTTTATCACAATTATTGGTATAATGAAAACAGCTAATTAATTAAAAAAGGAGAATTAAATTAATGGACAAGAAATATGTTTATATGTTTGCAGAAGGCAATGCAAACATGCGTGAACTTCTTGGTGGTAAAGGTGCTAATCTAGCAGAAATGTCTAGTCTTGGTCTACCTGTGCCTTTTGGGTTCACAATTTCTACTGAAGCTTGTACTGCTTACTATGATGATGGAAAGAAAATCAATAATATAATCCTAAATCAAGTAAAAGATGCCTTGGCAAAATTAGAAGCACAAGCTGGCAAAAAATTAGGAGATAAAGAAAATCCCCTACTAGTATCAGTAAGATCTGGTGCTAGAGCTAGTATGCCAGGCATGATGGATACCATATTAAATCTAGGTATCAATGATGAAGTAGTTGAAACAATCGCTACAAAAACTGGCAATAGAAGATTTGCCTATGATTCATATAGACGTTTTATCCAAATGTTTTCTGATGTTGTAATGGAATTATCTAAGAAAAGATTTGAAGAAATCATTGATGAAGTAAAAGAAAAAAGAGGCGTCAAACTAGATACTGAATTAACTAGTGAAGATATGGAAGAATTAGTTGTTAGATTTAAAGCTTTCTATAAAGAAAATCTAAATGAAGACTTCCCACAAGACACTAATATTCAACTTGAAAGAGCCATTGAAGCCGTATTTAAATCATGGAATAATCCTAGAGCTATCTTCTATAGAAAAGAAAATGACATCCCTTATTCATGGGGTACAGCTGTAAATGTCCAAATGATGGTATTTGGCAATATGGGCAATGATTGTGGTACAGGTGTTGCCTTTACCAGAAATCCAGCAACTGGCGAAAACAAACTGTTTGGTGAATTTTTAATGAATGCTCAAGGTGAAGATGTTGTTGCTGGTGTTAGAACACCACAAACAATCGAACAATTAAAAGAAGTAATGCCAGAAGCTTATGAAGAATTTAAAAATATCTGCAATATTCTTGAGCATCATTATCATGATATGCAAGATATGGAATTTACTATCGAAAATAGAAAACTATTCATGCTTCAAACAAGAAATGGCAAAAGAACAGCTGCAGCTGCTTTAAAGATTGCTTGCGATATGGTTGATGAGGGACTTGTTGATATAGATAAGGCTCTATTAATGGTAGAACCTAAGCAACTTGATTCTTTACTTCATCCTCAATTCAATCAAGAAGCACTTAAAAACGCAACAGTTATTGCCAAAGGCTTAGCCGCCTCACCTGGTGCAGCTTGTGGCCAAATTGTATTTAGTGCTGAAGATGCCAAAAAAGAACATGAAAACGGTAAGAAAGTAGTTCTTGTTAGACTTGAAACTTCTCCTGAAGATATTGAAGGCATGGCTGTTTCTGAAGGCATTCTAACTGTAAGAGGTGGTATGACAAGCCATGCTGCAGTGGTTGCTAGAGGAATGGGTGAGTGTTGCGTATCAGGATGTGGTGACATCAAAATTGATTATGAAAATAAAACATTTGAATTAAACGGTATAACTTATCATGAATTTGATTGGTTATCACTTGATGGTAGTACTGGTAATATATATGGCCAAGCTATTGAAACTGAACCAGCTACAATTTCTGGCTACTTCAAAAGATTCATGGATTGGGCAGATCAAAGACGTGTATTAAATATTAGAACAAATGCCGATACACCAAAAGACGCAAAACAAGCTCTTGAATTTGGTGCTGAAGGTATAGGACTTGTTAGAACTGAACATATGTTCTTTGAAGAAACAAAAATTAAAGCTATTAGAGAAATGATTGTTTCTACTACTTCCGACCAAAGAAAAGCGGCCCTAGAAAAAGTATTAGTTCTTCAACAAAAAGACTTTGAAGGAATTTATGAAGCAATGGAAGGTAATCCTGTGACAATTCGTTACCTAGATCCACCTTTACATGAATTTGTACCAACAGGTGAAAAAGAAATCATTGAACTAGCAAATGAAATGAATATGTCAGTATCGGATTTAAAAAACGTCATCGCATCGCTTCATGAAGTTAATCCAATGATGGGACATAGAGGTTGTAGATTAGCTGTAACATATCCAGAAATTGCTCAAATGCAAACTAAGGCTGTAATTGGCGCAGCAATTAATACCCAAAGAAAACATCCTGATTGGAAAGTGGTTCCAGAAATCATGATTCCACTTGTTGGCGATGTTAAAGAACTAAAATATGTAAAAGATGTAGTTGTTAAAGCAGCTGATGAAATGATTAATAAGTCTGATATTAAGATTAAATATCATGTAGGTACAATGATTGAAATTCCTCGTGCCGCAATATTAGCTGGTGAAATCGCTACTGAAGCAGAATTCTTCTCATTTGGTACAAATGACTTAACTCAAATGACATTTGGTTTCTCAAGAGATGATGCTGGAAAGTTCTTAAATAGTTACTATGACGCAAAGATTTATGAACAAGATCCATTCCAAAAGGTTGACCAAAGAGGTGTAGGCGTCTTAATTAAACATGCTGTAGATCAAGGTAGAACTACAAGGCCTAATATGAAGATGGGTGTATGTGGTGAACATGGTGGTGATCCTTCTTCAATTGAATTCTTCCATAAGGTTGGCTTGAACTATGTTTCTTGCTCACCATATAGAGTTCCAATTGCTAGACTTGCTGCTGCTCAAGCTGCAATCAAATATCCTAGATAACAAAAAAAGATGGTGTTTGTACTAAGTACAGATACCATCTTTTATTATGTTTATAGCTTAACTATATCTTTCAATTGTTGTTTTAGCATCGCCAAAGCTTATCACATAATGTTTACCAAACTCAAGATTTAAAGTCATTGCATAGTCTGGTTCATTTGAATTTATCATAACAATTGTATATTCGCCATCTTTATCTAATTTATAATCAACGCTAGGACAAGAAATTAAACTATTTTCGATTTGACTAGGACTTAATTTATCATAGTCTTCCTTTAGCCCAACATATACAGAACCATTTTCTTCTTTACTATAGATGTCAAGTAATATTTCGTCATCTTTAACATTTAAATCATCAATCGCGAATATACCACATACCCATTTATCTGAATTTTCATTATAAGCTTTTTCAAATTCATCAAAACTAATTTCATAAGTATAAAGAATACCTTTTGCATCATTTGATTCTTCTGTTTTACAAGAACACAACATTAAAGCTAATAGTAAACAAATAATAATTTTTTTCATAGTCAAATCTCCTTATAACTCTAACAGGGAAGTTTGCA
>CAVBAX010000039.1:0-11668 GCA_963593105.1 Candidatus Methanomethylophilaceae archaeon
AAATTACTTGGCTTTGAGCTTTCAAACAATAACGATGATTATGCTCAATTGAAATTATTAATAGAAGAAACCTACGAGATTATTAATAGTGGAAAATATTTATCTGAATATGTTTTATTGAAAAATAAAATAAGAAATTTTGAGAAAAGATATCATAATTACATTTATATTTCTGATATATCGAATCTATGTATTTGTTCACTTGAAATGTATTTATCGTACAAAAAACCAAGTGAAGAAATCATAAAAGTCTCAGAACATTGTTATACCAATGGAAAAGATAAAAAAATAAAGAATCTTGCTTATGTTCTACTATTTATGTATGCGATATATTATCTTAGAGGCAATATATTTTTCGATAAATACATTAAATATTACAAAATGATTGACGACAAAAGATTATTGATTCTAAACAGTTTTTTCTATGATTTTAATATAAATGACATTCTAAGCACCTATAGCAATTACTGTGCAATTGATAGATATGATAATGAGAGTATAATTAATTCATTTATATTTAATTTTGCGAACGCTTATACAAATGCATATGTTGAAAATTATCACAAAGCATTACAATATATTGAACTCGCTTTATCCATAAAAGATATACAATTGGTAATTCCAAAAGGATTAATTATGCACGCATACATCAGTAAGGGCTATATTAAATATAATTTGGGACAATATAAAGAATCGTTTAAATGTTTTTTAAAGGTGTACGAAACAAACAGCACGGCGTTAGAAATTGCATATGTTTTTCTATTTAAAACTGCAGAGTTAACTAATAATTTCAAAACAATAAATAAGATTCTTAAAAACAAACATCAAAGCTCGACAACTATCAAAGATATTTTCAATTATTACCAAAACAAACATATAAACAAATTAAGCGAAAAAGAACTTGCTAAATATATAGTGGATAATTTTTCAATAGAAAAATGCAAATCAAAAATACTTTCGCAATTCTTTTTGAATGAACTCTTCACCATAACAAAAACAACAAAACTATATAAATTGTACTTTGATTTTGTAGAATTAAATTATAGTCAAACTGTTTTAATCAACAAAGATTTACTAATTGATTAATTATCACCATATTAAAAACAAGCTTTCGCTTGTTTTTAATATCCTCTTTGTTTATTTACGATATTTTCTAGTTTTTCATTATTAATATAATGAACTAAGTTTCTATAGAAGATATCAGCTATATTATTAATACTTGCATTGGTATTATTACCACCTGTTACATGTGGTGTGATATATACATTATCTAGTTTCCATAGTTCACTATCTAATGGTAATGGTTCAACCTCACATACATCCATACAACATGCACCTAAATGTTTTTCTTTTAATACTTTAACTAGATCATTTTCATCAATGGCTGATCCTCTTCCAACATTAATTAATAAAGCGCCTTTTTTAATCTTATGCATTCTTTCATAATTGAACAAATGAATTGTTTCCTTGGTTTCAGGAAGCGATGTAGTAACAACATCAGCCTTCGCTAATATTTCATCCATGTTATCCATAGTAAATAAATCTTCAACATAATCAGGTTTTTCATGAACACTTCTATTGACACCATATACTTTAGCGCCTAACATATGCATAAGTTTTGCATATCTTTTACCAATATTACCCATACCAACACAAACCACTGTAAGCTCACTCATGCATTTAACCATGCCTAAACTTTGCCAATTGCCTTGTTTTTGATTATCGTAATAGTTATATAGTTTTTTAGCAACATTTAATGTAAAAGCTAACATATATTCTGAGATTGCCTCATCATATGCACCTGAACAATTAGTAAGTGTAATAGAATCATCGATACCACAATATTGATTAGCACCAGCACTTGCAAGTTGTAGCCACTTAATGTTAGTTCCTATAAGTTCACTTGGATCAGGATTACCAAAGACAATATCAGCATTTTTTAAATCTTCTTTAGTATAATCAGTTTTAAAAACACAATTTACTCCAGTACTGATTAATTTTTCTTTAGCATTGTCACTTAATGGAAAAACAAATAACGCTCTCATAGATACCCCCTATAAAAAAGTGATACTTTACAGTATCACTTAAATTATAGCTCACTTAATGCTTCTTCATCAGCAATCAAGATACAATTTGGATGGAATTTCAAAATTGAAGCAGGAACTGATGGCTTAACATCTCCAGTTAACAATTCCTTGATGATTGGCGCCTTAGCCTTACCACTTGCAAGAATTAATACAGATTTAGCAGACATAATTTCGCCAACACCCATTGTATAAGCATACCTTGGAACTTCATTGATATCTTTAAATAAACGGCTATTAGCCTTAATTGTACTTTCGGTTAATTCAACCTTATGCGTTTTAAAAGAGAAAATTTCATCTGGTTCATTAAAACCGATATGGCCATTATTGCCAATACCTAGAAGTTGTAAATCAACTCCGCCCATGCTTTCAATAACCTTATGATATCTTTCACATTCCTTATCACTATCTTCTTGCAAGCCATCTGGAACATTTGTGTTCTCGATTTTAATATTTACATGATTAAATAGATTGTCATTCATGAAATAACGATAGCTTTGATCAGATTCCTTACCTAAACCAACATATTCATCAAGATTAACAGTTTTAATACTTGAAAAATCTAAATCACCATTTTCATATTTTTCAACAAGTAATTTGTAAGTACCAATTGGTGTTGAACCAGTAGCAAGTCCTAATACAGAATCATTTTTTAAAATAACTTGACTAGCGATGATATTGGCAGCCTTTTTAGACATATCATCATAGTCTTTAGCTTTAATCAATTTAAACATCTTTTTTCCTATTATTTTGCCTTTCTTTTAGAAACGTAATAATTATACACTAAAAAACACACTATTTTGTTAACCCATTAACAAAATAGCTCTTAAAAAATCAAGTTTTTATCTAAATAGTCATTATTTTCATATAAACTTAAGACATCTTTATATGAATAAGCATCGCGATTTTCTTCAATAATCTTAAATATTTCGCCATTTTTAAGCACTATCGTCTTATTACCACTATTAAAAGCCAAGTTAACATTATGGGTAATCATTAAAGTTGTAATATTATTTCTAGACACAATATCTTTTGTGATATTCATTATCTTTTCACTAGTCTTAGGATCTAAAGCTGCCGTATGTTCATCTAGTAATAAAACCTTAGGCTTACTAAGAGTAGCCATTAAAAGCGTAATAGCTTGTCTTTGACCACCAGATAATAAACCAATTGGCGTATTAAGCCTATCTTCTAATCCCATATTTAATTCCTTACATTTTTCTTTTATAAATGAATAATCATTTTTATTAAGTGGACTTAAATATTTTTTATTATAACTATGCATATAAGCTAAAGACAGATTTTCAAGTATCGTCAAATTAGGACAAGTACCTTGTAAAGGATCTTGAAATACTCTGCCAATATATTTGGCTCTTTTATATTCTTTTACCTTACTTATATCTATGCCATCTAATTTAATTTGGCCATCATCTATTTCTTCACTTCCTCCTATACAATTAAACAAAGTAGACTTACCAGTTCCATTAGAACCAAGAATTGTAATAAAATCACCATCATTTATTTTCAAATTAAAATTATTTAATACTCTTTTTTCATCAACAGTATTTTTATTAAATACTTTAGTTACATTTATTAGTTCAAGCATGTTTGTACCTCTTTTTTAAATATGGCAAATATATCGCAAATATAACAATGATCGCTGAGACAAGTTTCAACATATAAGCTGGCATATTTAGTCTTAAAGCTAGCATATAGATGATTCTAAAAATAATAGAACCTACTACTACAAATATACTATTTATTAAAATGTTTCGCTTATTGTATAAACTATAGCCAATGAGTAAAGAAGCCAAAGCTATAGTAAGCATTCCATCTCCCATATCAATCGATACAGACTTTTGATAAAAACCAAGTAAGCAACCACTTAAGGCAGTTATACCACCAGATAAAGATAAGCCAATTATTAACATTAAATCTGTATTAATAGAAGAACCTTTGGCCATTTTTAAATTATCACCTGTCGCTCTAATTGATAGACCAATTCTAGTTTTTAGAAAATAATTCAAAAATAATAAAACAAGTAAAACAAATAAGAAACCCGTAATAATCTTATAGTTTGTACTAATAGATTTAATTAAGATAAATATTGTTTCTGTCTTATTTAGATTAAGTAAAGAAGAACCCTTCATAATCCAGATATTTATTGAATATAAAGCTGTATTAACAATAATACCTGCAAGTAATGATTCTATCTTCATTTTAGTTTGTAAAAACGAAGTAATAAGTCCTGATAAAATACCAGCTAATATTGCCACAATTATTGATAAATAAGGATGCCCTAATAAGGCAACACTAGCCCCTGTTACAGCACCCAAAGTAAAGCAACCATCAGTTGATAAATCACATACACCTAACATCTTATAGCTTAGAAACAAAGACAGAGAAGTAAGTGAACAAATAAGCCCTAATTCGATTGATGTCTTTAATATATTAATCATCAAAATTCTCCGCTGTTTCTATTTCACTTATACTATCAAATTTTTCAGATAGAATATTTTTTACTTCCTCAATATCAAGACCTAGCATTTCGCATATTTCTCTATTGATAGTAACTGTTCCATCATCAAATACTTTTACAGGATAGCTAGAAATATCTTTATCATTAACAAGGATATCCGCAATCATATCAGCTGTTTGTTTACCTAAGCCTATATAGTTAGTACCATAACCAATAAAGGCACCATTTAAGGCAAAGGAATCAGCACCTGTAAAATGCCTTACACCATTACTGGCAAGTTCTTCATATATCGCAAGTTCAGCAGTCATAATTGTATTATCAGTTGGAGTAAAAACATCTTTAATGCCATCAGCAATTAAAGAAGAAACTGCCAAACTAACCTCTGTAGTATTGGTTCCTGTATATTCCTTATAAGTTATGCCCTTACTATCTAAATAAGCCTTAGCATCGCTAATCGCCTTAGTGCTTGAATCTTGGGAAGCATCATACAACAAGCCTACTTCACTAGTATCATTTAACATAAATAGCATATCTAGTACTGCTGTAGTATCTAGATAATCACTAGTGCCAGTAGTAATCGAATTTGGATAATCCAAAGATTCAACAAGTCCTGCACCAATTGGATCAGATACTGCCGCAAAAACAAAGGGGATACCACTTTCCTCACTTACCGCTTGCATAGCTAAGGCAACTGGTGTGGCAACAGCAACCATCATATCTACTTCATCAGCCACAAAGTTAGAGATAATTTGATTTATTATACTTGCATCGCCATTACCATTTTCTACTTCCACATCAAACCTTACATTATAAGTATTTTCTAAGTCTTTTAATTCAGACTCAATATTACTTACAATCTGATTTAAAGAAGCATCTTCAACATAGTTGCAAATGCCAATCTTATAATTGTTGGGGTTTAAATCTAAATGGGGGTTCGAACCCGGATTAGTAGAACAGCCCACAAGCATAAACATCATTAGTAACATACATAAAATTTTCTTCATAATTCCTCCTTTAGTGGCAGATGATAATAAACAAAAAAGCTCTTGCCTACAATGAGACAAAAGCTTGAAACTTCTGCGATACCACTCAAATTGATTTAATAAAATCCACTCGCTACATGTACCATCATACACGTCCTGATTGATAACGGATAGGAATTCCCGTTGTCCTCTACTTTATTCAAGAACACCCTTGTAGGTCCATTTGCATACTATCTTACTACCGCATCCCACCCTCGCGGCTCTCTATCAGTGACCAATATGTTTGATCTCCTACGCAACAGTTTATGTCTACATATTACCACTAAATTATTTTTTATTCTTATTTTTATTTTGTTTCTTATTAACTTCTATATGTTCATAAGATAAGCCAAATAAAACATATGTTAACCAAAGTGCTACAATATCTGCTAATGAAGATAAACCAAAGGCTAATAAAATAGTCATACATACAATCATTACTGTAGATCTAGTTACCATAAAGATTAAAGTAACTAAAACAAGTGAC
This sequence comes from Candidatus Methanomethylophilaceae archaeon, assembly GCA_963593105.1. Lineage (GTDB taxonomy): Bacteria > Bacillota_I > Bacilli_A > Erysipelotrichales > Erysipelotrichaceae > Colivicinus. The sequence continues at coordinate 6,073 of CAVBAX010000039.1, forward strand.
ATGGCAATAATAAAGGCATAACGTATAATATTAAAACGACGTTTACTCTTTTTATCTAAGTCCATCTTTCCTTGACAATGATGACAAGTAACTTGTTGGCTTAATTTTTTAGGATTGATTTGAATTATATTTCCACATCTATAACATTTAATTTCTTTTTTCATAAATAACCTCTTGAAACTATTATAAAAGAAAAGCCACATAATGTGACTCAACTTTTTAATTATATATAAATGAAAGGGAGAGTTTGTAAAGTTGTTATTTACTTTACATCTCTATAATAAGTTTTCTATGTGAAAGCTATGTGTATACTTTATGGAAAATTATGTGATTATTTTTTCTTTCTTCTGCTCTTAAAAGCTTCAGTTTTATCTTCAAGAATTTCACTATATTTAGATAAAGTTTCCATTAAAGGCATATTCTCAATAGCAGCTTGGTTAAAGAACTTAAACTTCTTAGAAGCCTCCTTACGCTTTTTAGTAAGTAAATCCTTAAGTTCTTCATATTTAACGACAATACCATTAATATCACCATAATGCTTAATATCAATCGCATCTTTAGTAGATACATAATCATCAATAAGAAAAACCCCATAGAACAAGCCAATAAAGAAAGAGAAAGCCAAATTATTAGTAAGCCAAATAATACCATCAATCGCAAATGGATGAATAAACAAATAATAAATGGCGCCAATTACTCCCCAAAAGAAAGAGAACAATGGACAAATTACACCCATCACATTACCAACTCTATCTCTATAATCCCACAAGCGCATATTCATTACCTTAAGTAAGAAAACACCACCCACAAACTCAATAAGAGTCATCACAATCATAATGATTATAATAATTAAAAAAGCTGGTGGATTATCAAAATAAACATTTGTAAGATAAGTTATCACAAACATTACTGTTAAACCAACCCCATAAATAGGAAGATATGGTCCCTTACAAAATCCAGGATTAATAAAATATTTACCTCTTGGTCCACTATGACTTATTAAATTTCTAAATAGAAATTCTAAGATATAACCAAGCAAGGCACCCGCAAAAAATAGAAATGCTAAAACTAATGGAGTATTCATAAGAAATATGTTACCACAAATTACTCACTATCTTTAGCCCAATAAAGCGCAGTATCTATCGCCCTACGCCATCCCTTTATCTTTTCTTGCCTTTGGTTTTCTGACATTAAACTTGAGAATGATTTTTCAATTGACCAATTATATTTAATCTCATCTATACTTGAATAAAATCCTACCGCAAGACCAGCTAAATAAGCAGCACCTAAAGCAGTAGTTTCAGTAATCATTGGCCTATATACTTTTGCGTTTAATAAATCAGCTTGAAATTGCATAAGTAAATTATTATTAGATGCCCCACCATCAACCTTTAATTCCTTTACAATAACGCCCGCATCAGATTCCATGGCCTTTACAATATCATATGTTTCATAGGCAATTGATTCTAGTGTTGCTCTTACTAGATGATTTTTATTAAAACCTCTTGTAATACCCACAATAGTACCCCTTGAATATTGCGACCAATATGGTGCACCAAGTCCTGTAAAAGCTGGCACAACATAAGCACCTTCACTGTCTTTAACCTCGTTTGCAAGTTGTTCACATTCTCTTGGCGAACTTATTACTTTAAGCTCATCCCTAAGCCACTGTATAGCGGCACCGCCAATAAAGATTGAACCCTCTAAAGCGTATTTAATCTTTTCATTTTCACTAGCCGCAACAGTTGTAACTAGACCATGGCTTGACTTAACAAGCTTTTCACCCGTATTCATAAGAAGGAAACAACCCGTGCCATAAGTATTTTTCATTTCGCCTTCTTTAAAACAACATTGGCCAAATAAAGCACATTGTTGATCGCCAGCAGCTCCACTTATTTTAATTGGTGCACCAAAAAAGCCACTAAGAGTTTCCCCATAGACATAACTAGATGGTTTAACTTCTGGAAGTAAGCTTGAAGGAATATCTAATAATTCCAAAAGTTCTTCATCCCACTTTAAAGTATTTATATTAAACATCATCGTCCTAGAAGCATTAGTATAATCTGTTACATGAACCTTACCACCAGTTAAATTATAAATAAGCCAAGTATCAATAGTACCAAATAAAAGCTCGCCATTATTAGCCTTTTGCCTAGCACCTTGCACATTATCAAGAATCCATTTAATCTTAGTACCTGAAAAATAAGCATCAGGTACAAGTCCTGTTTTTTCTTTAATCATGTCACTATAGCCATCTTTAACAAGCTTATCAATGATGTCACTAGTTCTACGGCATTGCCAAACAATCGCATTATAAATTGGCTCACCTGTTTTTCTATCCCAAATTAAAGTTGTTTCTCTTTGATTAGTTATACCAATACCCGCCACATCTTCTGGATTGATTCGTGCATGTTTAAGTGCTAATCTTGATACCTCTAAAATAGAACTAAAGATTTCCTTGCCATCATGTTCTACCCAAGCAGGATGAGGATAATATTGTGTAAACTCCTTTTGAGCGACAGAAATCATATTACCAAGTTTGTCAAAAATGATACAGCGAGAGCTAGTAGTCCCCTGATCTAGAGCCATTACATATTTCATATTTTTTCTCCGTTTAATTGTTAATTAGATTATATAATTTTGAATATGATATATCCAAATTTTTTAAAGAAAAACGACACAATCGCTATAGTAGCTCTATCAGCTGGTGTGGGCGATGATATTGAAGGCTATGAAAATTCTATTAATGTTTTAAAAGAAAACTATAAAGTAATTGAAACTGCATCAGTTAGAAATAACGCGCTAGTAAGCAATAGTGCAAATATTAGAGCTAAAGAATTAGATGAACTTGTACTTAATAAAGATGTTAGCTGCATCATTTCAGCAGCTGGAGGTGATGGTCAAATAGAAACCTTGCCATATATAAACTTTGACAATATTAAACAAAACCCTAAGTGGCTAGTTGGAGCAAGTGATCCCACAAACTTATTATTTCCTGTTACTACAAAACTAGATATTGCGACCTTATATGGCTTTAATTCTAAAGGCTTTTTAAAAAAAGAAGATTCTAAAGTCTTATTAGATTTTTTAAAAGGCAATATTTACACACAACATTCATATGATAAATATATAGACTTTAAAGATTACATCAAAGATTTAGACATAAAACAAGATGTTATCTATAAAGCAAGTCAAGATATAAACGTTAGTGGCAGAATAATTGGTGGATGTATTGATTGTATAAACAAACTAATAGGTACTGAATATGACTATGTAAAAGACTTTATTGAAAGATATAAAGATGATGGTATCATTTGGTATTTTGATAATTTTGCCCTAAGCGCTTTTGATACCTATTTAACACTTTTACAATTTAAATATGCAGGTTATTTCAAATACACAAAAGCCATATTATTTGGAAGGGTTGCCTTTGAAAGTATTGCCTATAATGAATATATTACCAGCTATAAACAAGCTTATCATAAAGCACTTGAAGATATACCATATGCCTATGATTTAGACATAGGCCATACTTCACCTACTTTTACCATAATAAATGGCGCATATTGTAACTTTAAATGCGCCGATTCTAGAGGTAGTATTGAATTTAAACTAATTTAATAACGTATCTTAACCAGATACAATCCAGAGCCCGTAATATTATATCTTAGGGCTTTTTTATTTGGATGGTCTAACATATCCTTAATTTCTTCTAAAGACTTTTTGCCTCTTCCTAAATCAATAAGAGAACCAACCATTATTCTCACCATATTTTTTAAAAAACCATTCCCACTTACCGTGATTGTAAGTAAATCTTTTTTCTTAGTTATTTTAAATTCATTGATTGTTCTGACTTGATCTTTTTTTACTTCATATGGCGTTGTATTAAAACTAGAAAAATCATGAGTGCCCAAAAATAATTCAGCACCCTTTTTCATTAATTCTAAATCCAGCTTATAGAAACATTGATAGGCAAAACCATCTAAAAAAACATCATATTCGCCAATATTTACAAGATACTTATAAGTCTTATTTTTAACATTAAAACGAGCATGAAACTTATCGGATACTTTTTTTACATCTAAAACATGAATATCTTTATTAGTTAAAGAATTAATTGCGCCCTTTAATTTATAGGGATCCATTATCTTATCTGTGTCGAAATGAAATACTTGTCCATAGGCATGAACACCAGCATCAGTTCTAGATGCCATAACAATTCTAATATCTTTATTAAAAATTCTTTTTAAAGCTAATTCGATATTATCTTGAATACTAGGGCCATTGATTTGCGATTGAAAACCTACATAATTATTGCCATTATAAGCTAAAGTTACTTTATATCTCATAACACAAATCTAGAGGCAATTGAAAACGCCAAGACAATATTAGCCAAAATCAAAAAGATAATATCTTTAACATTTATTTTTAAAACATGATACCTAGTTCTTTGTTTATCAGGAACATAGCCCCTTGCTTCCATAGCATCAGCAAGTTCATAAGCTCTTTGAAAAGCTACAGTAAATAATGGAATTATTAAAGATAAAATCGCTGTAATCTTTTCTTTTAACTTACCATCTTCAAAATCAACACCACGTGATTTTTGTGAATTCATAATACGCATTGTTTCTTCAATGATCGTAGGAATAAAACGCAAGGCAATAGAAATCATCATCGCAACTTCATGATAAGGAAAATGAAAAATACGTAGTGGTGAAAGTAGTGATTCTATGCCTAATGTTAAATCTAGTGGCTTTGTAGTAGCAGTTAAAGTTGTTGTAACCATAATCATCAACAAAAGTCTAACCACAATATATAAAGTATTAAACACTGCATCACTATATATTTCTAATGTTCCTACAGCAAACATCATATAGCCAGTTTTAACTGTCAAACAATTTACGATAAGTAAAAATATCATCATAAAAACAGTTGACTTAAGAGTTTTTAAAATTAACGTTAACTTAACTTTTGCCAACATCACCACAAAAGAAATAACCACAGCCAAAAACCCATAAACTAACCAAGAATCAGGCACAAAGATAGCGATAATTATCGCAAACATAGCCATGATTTTAACCCTTGGATCAAGTTTATGAATAATAGAATTAACTGGAATATATTTACCAAATACAAGATTGTTCATTATCTAAGCTCCTTTGATAAATATGTAACCAATTGTTCAATTGTTCTAATATCAAGTGGCACATTAAAACCTTTTTCATTTAATTTATTTTTCAAATCTAAAATCTTTGGTTCAAGCAATTTATGTTCCTTAACAAGTTGCTTATCATTAAATAATTTTAGGGCATCGCCACTATATTTAATTTTCCCCTCAGATACTAAAACCACATTATCAGCATAGTTATAAACAATTTCATTATCATGAGTTACTAAAATAATAGTGATATGAGCTTGTTTATTTAAATTAATAAACAAATTCATCATGTCTTCGCTTCCCCTAGGATCTAGTCCTGCAGTAGGCTCATCTAATACTAAAATCTTAGGTTCTAGTGCCAAAATACCAGCAATGGCAATTCGTCTTTTTTGACCGCCTGATAAATCAAAAGGCGAATGATCATAAAGACTTTCATCT
>CAVBAX010000040.1:0-11341 GCA_963593105.1 Candidatus Methanomethylophilaceae archaeon
CACTATTGGTAAAGAATTGGCTTTAAATGGCCGTCTTTTGATAAATGATAGACCAGCTAAGGCAAGCAGTGAAGTTAAGGAAGGCGATATTATTACTATTGAATTTGGTCATCGTACTTTTAAGGTAAAAGTTTTAGAAGTAAGAGAGAATGCCTCTAAACAAGATGCCTTGTCGATGTATGAGGTTATTGAAGAAATCAAAAACAGTGATGTATAATCTTGATATGAGTGTTAAGAGCAAAAGAAGAAAGATAAATTCTAAGATTACAGGCAAGCTAATTTCAATTGGTTTGATTGTGGTTGCGATATTACTTTTAACTAATGTGTTTAAACAAGTGAGATTGTTATATACGTTAAAGAAACAATCTGAACTTGTAGAAAGTGAACTAACTGCTTTAGAAGATGAAAATGCAGCTTTAGTTTCAACCAAGACTAAGTTAGAAGATCCAAATTATGTAACTACCTATGCAAGAGGTGCTTATATGTTTTCAAAGGGTGATGAGAAGGTATTCTATTTGCCTTCAAGTGGTAGTAATGATGAAGCTTCTAATGATTAGAAGCTTTTTAATAGGAGTATTTTATGGAAAAACAAATTAATAGAAATGAAATTTATAATGGCAAAATTATTCATGTAGTATGTGATGATGTAATGTTAGATGATGGTACAACATCTAAAAGAGAAGTCGTTTATCATAATGGTGGCGTATGTATCGCATTGAAAGATTTAGATGGTAAATTCTTTATGGTTGAACAATATCGTTACGCTCTTGGCAAAGATATGATTGAGTTTTGTGCTGGTAAGATTGAAAAGGGCGAAAATCCTGATGATGCTATTTTAAGAGAATGTGAAGAAGAACTAGGCTATAAGGCAATAAATGTTAAAAAGTTTGGTTATGTTATTCCAACTTGTGGTTATTGTTCAGAAAAGATTTATTTATATTATGGCGAAGTAGGCGAAAAAGTAGGAACGCATTTTGATAAAGATGAACGTATTGAGTCTTTAAAGTATTCAAGCAGTGAAATTAAGGAAATGATTAAAAATGGAACTATTGATGATGGCAAGACTATTGCGCTTATGATGCATATGGAGTTGGCTGGTTTAAATGACTAGTCTTGATCAATTTTTATATGATTTATCAAGAGTAGAAAAGGATGATTTGAGGTCTTATCTGGAAGGTTTTTTTGCGCCTGGAAAGCTTGATTTATATTTAGTTGATGAAAGATGTTCTAAGGAAGATGTTGACGCTATTTCTAAAATGTTTGAACAAGGTGATGTATTAGATAAGGCTAGCGCTATTTTAGATAGGAATCCTTTTTGTCTAGAGGCTTTTTATACTTTTTATAAGCTGGAAGAAGATGCACCTCTGTATTATTATTTTGAAACAATTGCGTCTAAAAATGAAATGTATGATAGCTTATCTGCTTATCATAAGTTTGCCTATGAGTCGATTATGACTTGTTTTGTTAATTTCTTGAGTGACATAGGTAATGTAACTGGAGCTATTAATAATTTGAAGGTTATGATGTCTAAAAGTGAATTATTATACAATAATAATTTATTTAGATTATGTTACTTATATGCGATGAATGAGGATTTGAATAATTACTATAAATTATATTTAGATACAGGTTTTAAAGATGCTGTATCTTATATATTGCTTATTGTTGTTTGTCTAAAACATGGCGATAGACTTAAGGCTAAAGAAGTTTATCATGAATTTTTAAGTGTTTATAAGTATGGTGAATATATAGACCATATCTGGGATCTAGATGATAATAATGAAGATGGAGCCTTAGAAGTTAAATTAGCTTTGAAGGTATGTTATGACGATATTTTGGCTATTCCTTATTTCTTTATGTGGTGTGCAGATAATAAAGAAAAAATCGTTGAGTCTTAGCACTTGAATAATATGTAAATTAAATTAATTGTTTTATAATGTAGCCATGGAAATTGATGTTAAAAAAATTAAGGGTTTAAAAGAAGGGCTTTCTAAAATTGACAATAAAGAAGAAGAGTCTTTATATATAACAGAAAATGGAAGTATTAAGTATATTTTACTTCCAATAGAGGAATATGATATGTTAGCTAATCAAGATGAAAATCCTAGTGCTACTATTAAGATTCTAAATCCAATGAATGCTAATTTATCATATGAAGAATATGAGGAAATTAGAAAACAAGTGCTTGATGTTTTAGATAAGACTTTTAAACCAAAACCGGAGAAATTAAATTAATGAATAAAGGTTTTTTTATAGTGTTTGAAGGGCCTGATGGTTCTGGTAAAACAACTGTTTGTGATATTGTTTGTCAAAAATTAATTGATAAAGGCTTTGATGTTGTACATACTAGAGAACCAGGTGGTATTGATATTGCTGAACAGATTAGATCGGTTATATTAGATCCTAAAAATACGGCGATGGATTCAAGAACTGAAGCTTTGCTTTATGCGGCAAGCAGAAGACAACATTTAATGGAAAAGGTATTACCAGCTATTAACAAGGGAAAACTTGTAATATGCGAAAGATTTGTTTATTCTTCCCTGGCTTATCAAGGTAAGGCTAGAGGTATAGGCTATCAAGGCGTTAAGGCTATCAATGATTTTGCGATAGAAGGATGTAATCCAAATATCACTATCTATTTAGATGTAGATGAAAAGGTTGGTCAAGCTCGTATTAATAATCGTGGTAATAAGGATAGATTAGATGCTGAGTCTAATAATTTCCATCATTTAGTAAATGAGGGTTATAAAGAGATTATCTCAATGTATAAAGATAATATTAAGATTGTTGATGCCAACAATGATATCGATGAAGTTGTAGAAGATAGTTTAAAAGCTATTTTGGATTATATCAATGGTTAAAGATACCTTAAAGGCTAAAGAACCAATTGTTTATCTAAGTCTTAAAAATGATTTAAATAATGATCATTTAGCTAATTGTTATTTATTATATGGCGATGTTAATCCTTTAAAAAAGGAAACTGCTTTTTTATTGGCTCAAAGTATCATTGAAGATAAAAAAGATTTTGCGTGTGAGGTTTGTAATACTTGTTTAAGAATTAAAGAAAATAAGTATTTTGATGTTATCTATGTAGATGGCTATAAGGAAACTATTAAAAAAGAGCATATTGAAAATATTATGTCTGAGTTTTCTAGGACTTCTTTAGAGGGCTTAAAAAAGGTTTATATTATCGATAATATAAATAATGCCTCAACTAAGGTTGATAATATGCTGCTTAAGTTTATGGAAGATAATAGTAGTGCAAATACTTATGGCATTTTTATCAGTGATGATATTGATGGACTACTTGATACGATTGTCTCAAGGTGTGAAAAGATTCCTTTTTTGACGCGTGATTTTTCTTTTTTAATTAGTGAATATCAAAATAAGGGCTTTGATTATATCGATGCGTATATTTTAAGCAATATAAAACACAATTGTAATGAAATAGACTTAAATGATGAGGCTTATTTAAATGCTAAAGAATATGCCTTTAAGACTATCGATAGTTTGGATAATAAAATATATATTCCTATTTTATATTCTAAAGAATTTTATAATTCAGTTAGTAAGGATTTGTTTAAGGCTACAAGTGATTATTATTTAGATATTATGATTTTATTACTAGAAGATAGTATCAATAATGTTCAAATTCAAGATGATGAATATAATACTTATTTAAAAATATTAAAAAAACATGATAGGGCTAAGCTTTTACAGGTGTTTTTAAAAGGAAAACAGTGCAGTAATTATCCAGTTAATAGAACACTGTTGTTTGACCAAATGGCGTTTTCGATAATATCATAGATATATGAGTGAAAATATAAAATATCTGTCTGTAAGATTTCAGGCAACTAATAAAACATATACTTTTTCAACTGTTGATGCCTCTGTTTTAAATGGAGATGGTGTTGTAGTTGAAACACAAAGAGGTGTTGAATACGCCCGTGTAATTGCTGATCCTTTTGATAAGCCAAATGTTTCTATGGAAATAAAGCCAATCATTAGAAAAGCAACTAGTGAAGATAATGCTCAATATGAAAAGAATATTGATGATTGTAAACAAGCTAAAAACAAATGTCAAAAAGAGGCCGATAAGCTAAATTTAGGCATGAAAGTAATTTCGGCTGAATATACGCTAGATAGAAGTAAGATTACTTTTATTTATTTGGCTGATGATCGTGTTGATTTTAGAGAGCTTCTTAAAGTATTGGCTGCTTTATTTAAGTGTCGTATTGATTTAAGACAAGTTGGTACTCGTGATAAGGCTAAAATGGTTTCTGGTATTGGGCCATGTGGAAGAGAATTATGTTGTGCACGTTATATTAGTGAATTTGATCGTATTTCTATTAATATGGCTAAGAATCAATTGTTAGCTTTAAATGTTTCTAAATTATCTGGTCAATGTGGTAATTTAATGTGTTGTTTAAAATATGAAGATGAAGCTTATAAGGATTTAAAGAAGGGTCTTCCTAAGATGAATTCTTATATTGAATATGAAGGTGAGAAGTATAAGCTTACTTCTATGAATATTATTGTTAGAAATTGTAAATTAGAAAATAGAGAACATGCTATTTTTATTTCTCTTGATGATTTACTTTCAAAGGGTAAGGTTTTGCCTAACAATAATAATAATCAAAAAAAGAAGAAGGAAAATGAATAAGGCTACACTATTTTTAGTTGCGACTCCGATTGGAAACTTGAATGAAGTTTCTTTTCGTTGTCTTGAAATTTTAAAAAGTGTTAGTGTTATTGCGTGTGAAGATACAAGAAATACTAGAAAGCTATTAAGCCACTTTGATATACATACAAAACTTATTAGTTATCATAATTTTAATGAAGACAGTGCAAGTTTGCCTATTCTTGAATATTTAAGAAATGGTGAAGATGTAGCTTTGGTTTCTGATGCAGGCTATCCACTTATGTCAGATCCAGGTTTTGTGCTTGTAAATAAGGCAATTGATGAGGGTTTTAATATCAATACAATAAGCGGTCCTAATGCTTGTTTAAATGCACTTGTGGCTTCTGGTTTATCAACTACTCATTATATGTTTTATGGTTTTTTAAATTCTAAGTCTTCTATCGCTAGAAAAGAACTAGAAGAAATAAAAGAATTTCCTTATACTATTGTCTTTTATGAAGCGCCTCATCGCATTAAGAAAACAGTAACATTGGCTTATGAAGTATTAGGTGATAGAAAGGCGGTTATCGCTAGAGAATTAACTAAGATTCATGAAGAATATATTAGAGGTAATCTAAGTGAGCTTGTTAATATTCCTGATTTAAAAGGTGAGATTGTCTTTATGGTTGAAGGCTTTAATAGACAAGAAGAAATGCTAGATTTTAAAATACTAAAAAAAGAAGTTGATTCTTATATTAGCAAGGGTATGAAAACTAAGGAGGCGATAGGTGTTATCGCTAAACAATATAAGGTTTCTAAAAATGAACTATATGATTATTATCACAAGAATTAAGTTTTAAATATAGTTTAGCTGTTGTTAAAGCGTCATCATATGCTCTATGAGCGTTTTTGTTTATAATATTAAAATGTTTAGCCATTGTCATTAGTTTTGCGTCTTTTAGATAATGGCTATTTTTATATGTGCGAGCTTGTTTTATTAAATCGATTTGTTCATTATTTATAAAGTTATGAGTAATAGAACATGCGCGGCATAGGAATTTGTAGTCAAATGCCTTACTGTTATAACCAACAAGTGGATAGTCTTCAATAAAGTCTATAAATTTGTTTATGGCTTCTTGTAACCCCAAGCCATCAATTAACATATCATTACTGATGCCAGTTAATCTTTCGATAAATGGTGATATTTGTTTTACACCATTGTTGGGTTTTAAAAGACATTGAAATTTAAATTTTTCACTTTCATCTATTATCCCGTTTATTACTTTAATGGCACCAATTTCAATGATGCAATCACTAGTACTGCTAAGTCCACTTGTTTCAAAGTCATAGGCTACAAAAGAGTTAATCATGTATGTATTTTATCATTATGAGCTTATAATTGTTTTTATGAATAGATTTAGATTTTACTTAAGAGAATATAAGAAAGAATCAATTTTAGCTCCATTATTCAAATTATTAGAGGCTTTATTTGATTTGTTTGTACCTTTGGTTATTGCCAATATTATTAATAATGGTATTGCCAATAATGATTTTAATTATGTGATTAAACAATTTGGTTTACTAATATTGTTGGCCATTATTGGTTTGGCTTGTAGTATTGTGGCGCAGTTTTTTGCGGCTAAGGCTTCAGTTGGCTTTACTACTAATTTAAGATGTGCTTTATTTAATCATATTGAGGACTTATCCTATAGGGAATTGGATGAAATAGGTCAAGATACTTTAATTACTAGGTTAACTAGTGATACTAATCAAATTCAAAATGGTTTAAATTTAGCTTTACGATTACTTTTAAGAAGTCCTTTCATTGTCTTTGGGGCAATGATTATGGCTTTTACTATCAATGTAAAGTGTGCCCTTATTTTTGTGGTTGTAATACCACTTCTTTGTCTAGTTGTCTTTGTTATTATGATAAAAAGTATTCCTTTGTTTAAAAGGGTTCAAAAGGCTCTTGATGGTTTACTTTCTAAGACTCGTGAAAATCTTACGGGTATTAGAGTTATAAGAGCTTTTAGGATTGAGGACAAGGTTGTTGATGAATTTAAAAAACAAAATGATTTGTTGACAAATGAAAATGTAAAAGTTGGTTTCTTAAGTGCTTTAACTAATCCTTTAACTTATGTCTTGATTAATATGGCTACTGTAATTCTTATTTATACTGGAACTATTGAAGTAAGGCTTGCTACATTAAGTCAAGGTGAAGTTGTTGCTTTATATAACTATATGGCTCAAATTGTAACTGAATTAATTAAGATGGCTAATTTAATTATTAATATTGATAAGTCTTTAGCTTGTATGTCACGTGTTAATAAGATATTAGATATTGAAAGTAGTATGGAATATACAAATAATAGTCCTGTTAATAAATCAGATGTGGCCATTGAATTTAAGAATGTAACTTTTACTTATGCGGGTAGTAAGGAGCCTTGTTTAAGCGATATAAACTTTAAACTTAATAAGGGTGAAATATTGGGTGTCATTGGTCCAACTGGTTCTGGTAAAAGTAGTTTAATTAATCTTGTGCCTAGATTTTATGATGTTGATTCAGGTGAAGTATTAATTAATGGTGTTAATGTAAAAGAATATAGTAAAGAAACATTAAATGGACTTGTGGCGATTGTGCCTCAAAAGGCTGCTTTATTTAAGGATAGTATCGCTAATAATTTAAGAGTTGGAAAGGCTGATGGCTCAAAAGAAGAGATGTGGAAGGCGTTAGAGATTTCTTGTGCTAGAGAAATTGTTGAAAATAAAGATGGTGAGCTAGAACATTTAATTGAACAAGGTGGCAAGAACTTATCAGGTGGTCAAAGGCAAAGGCTTACTATCGCAAGAGCTTTAATTAAAAATAGCGATATTCTAATTCTTGATGATAGTTTTAGTGCCCTAGATTTTGCCACAGAGGCAAAGCTTAGAACAGGTATTGCGGCTTTAAAAAAGACGGTAATTAATGTTTCTCAACGTGCTTCTACTATTAAGAGTGCTGATAAGATTTTAGTATTAGATGATGGACATGTTGTGGGCTTTGGAAGCCATGACGAACTTATGAAGTCTTGTGATATGTATAAGGAAATATATTATTCACAATATCCAGAAGAAAGGGGTAAATAAGCATGAAGAAGAAATTTAATACCCCAACTTTTAAGAAGTTAATGAATGAGATTGGAAATTACCGAATATTGCTGGTAATTTCAATATTGTTGTCTTTATTTACTGTTGCTTTGACTTTATATATTCCTATTTTATTTGGTGATAGTATTGATTTGATTATCGATAATGGTATAAGTCTAGATTATATTATTTCTTGTTTAAAGTATATTTCTATATTGATATTAGTTAATTCTTTATTAACTTGGATAATGAATATTATTAATAATAAGATTGCCTTTAATGTGGTTAAAAACATTAGAAATAAAGCTATTGTAAAGATTCAAAGTTTACCATTAAGTTATGTTGATAAACAAAGTAATGGAGATATTGTCCAAAGAATGATTGGTGATGTTGATCAAGTATCTGATGGTTTACTTCTTGGTTTAACCCAATTATTTAGTGGTGTTATTACTATCGTTATTACTTTAGTATTTATGTTTAAGAAGTCTTTGATTATTACACTTCTTGTAATTGTTTTGACACCACTAAGTTTTTTGGTTGCGAAATTTATTGCGCATAAGTCTTATAGTTTGTTTAAGAAACAAAATAGTACAAGAGGGAAACAAACAGCTTTAATTGATGAAATGATCGGCAATCAAAAACTAGTAAAGGCTTTTGGTTATGAAGATAAGGTAAAAGATGATTTTGATAAGGTTAATAAGGAACTATGTGAATATGCGACTAATGCGACTTTCTTTTCAAGTTTAACTAATCCTTGTACCCGTGCTGTTAATTCTTTAATTTATGCAATTGTAGCGCTAGTAGGTGCCTATCTAATATTAAATAATCATTTGACAGTTGGTGGTTTGACAGTGTTACTTTCATATGCCAATCAATATATGAAACCTTTTAATGATATTAGTTCGGTTGTAACTGAGCTTCAAAATGCTTTAGTTTGTGCTGATAGAGTGTTTGAACTAATTGAACAAGATAGTGAAATAAGTGAAAAAGATAAAATATTGCCAAGTGTAAGTGGCGAAGTAAATATTGATAATATAAGCTTTAGATATGATGAGGATAAGCCTTTAATTGATGACTTTTCACTTGATGTAAGAAGTGGCCAAAGCATTGCGATTGTTGGTCCTACAGGTTGTGGTAAGACGACGTTTATTAATTTATTAATGCGTTTTTATGATGTAAATAGCGGTTTGATTAAAGTAGATGGAATAGATATCAAAGATGTAACAAGACATAGTCTAAGACAAAACTATGGCATGGTTTTACAAGATACTTGGATTAAACAGGGCAGTGTTAGAGAAAATGTAGCTTTAGGTAAGGTTGATGCTAGCGAAGAAGAAATTGTGACAGCTTGTAAACAAGCACACTCATATGAGTTTATAAAAAGACTTCCTAATGGTTTAGATACTATTATTGATGAAAATTCTTTATCAAGTGGCCAAAAACAACTTCTATGTATTACAAGAGTGATGTTAGCTTTACCACCAATGTTGATACTAGATGAGGCGACTTCTTCGATTGATACTTTTACTGAACAAGAAATTCAAGGTGCTTTTGATAAGCTAATGGATGGTAGAACTTCATTTGTAGTTGCTCATAGATTAAGTACCATTAGAAATGCAGATGTAATTCTAGTAATGAAGGATGGACATATTATCGAAAAAGGAAACCATAATGAGCTTATGAAGAAAAATGGTTTCTATACTAATTTATATAATTCACAATTTATAAAAAATGTGGAATAAAAATAAATGTTAATGATTTTTTAGCGCTATAATAGGTGCATATTTTGGGGAATATATTTATGATAGAAAACATTTAAAAAAATCACTGCAGCATAAATATTGATTACGTTTGCGGTAACAGCGTGTATGTTTGTAGATGGAGCAATCATTGGTAAATTTTTAGGATCAGACTCCATTTCGGCATTTGGATTATGTTCATCTTTAATTGGTTTAGCTTCTGCTTTTGGAGGAACGTTATCATCTGGTGTTCAAGTTGTAGCTGGAAATGCTTTGGGGCGTGGTGAAAGAAACAATTAAAAATAAGATAAGAGAATTATATAGCGATAAATCAAATATGGACTTAAGTATATTTGATTAAAGTAAGTAATTTAAATAAATATTAAGGAGTTTAAACATGGCTTGTACAACAATTTTAGTAGGTAAAAAGGCATCATATGATGGTTCGACAATTATTGCGCGCAATGATGATTCAGGAGCGGGCAACTATACTCCTAAAAAGTATGTGATTATAAATCCTTGTGATCAGCCAAGAAAGTATACAACTGTTATTTCTCATCTAACAATTGATTTGCCTGATAATCCTGTAAGATATAGTGCTACACCTAATGTTGATAATAAAAATGGTATTTGGTGTGCTGCTGGCATTAATGATTTTAATGTTGCGATGAGCGCGACGGAAACAATTACTTCAAATCCTAGGGTATTAAGTGGTGACCCACTTGTAATCTATGATGAAGAAAATAATGTAGAAGGCGGTATAGGCGAGGAAGATATTGTACATATTGTGCTTCCTTATATCAAAAGCGCTAAAGAAGGTGTATATCGATTAGGTGAGTTACTTGAAAAGTATGGCACTTATGAGATGAATGGCATAGCTTTTTCAGATACTAATGAAATATGGTATATGGAAACTATTGGTGGTCATCACTATATCGCAAGAAGAGTACTAGATGAAGAATATGTGGTAATGCCAAATCAATTTGGTATTGATAAGTTTGATTTTATAGATGCTTTAGGTAAACAAGAGAATTATATTTGTTCAAGTGATTTGAAGGAATTTATTGAAAAGAATCACTTAAATCTAAACAATGATGAAGGTTTTAATCCACGTTTGGCTTTTGGTAGTCACGATGATTCAGATCATATCTATAATACTCCTCGTGCATGGTATATGTTGAAATACTTTAATCCAAAAATGTGCGAACATTATACGCCAGAAAGTGATGATTTGCCTTTTAGTTTGCCTCCTGAAAGAAAGATAACAATTGAAGATGTCAAATATATTCTATCAAGTCATTATCAAGGCACACTCTTTGATCCATATTTAAGCTATGGTGATAAATCACTTGCTGGTAAATATAGAAGTATTGGGGTAAATAGAACTGATGATTTAGAGATTATTCAAATGCGTCCATATGCATTACCTATAGAGTGGCAATGTTTTGGTTCTAATGTGTTTAATGTGGCTATTCCTCAATATACTTGTGTAAGTAAAACGCCTGATTTTTTAAATAGTACAACAAACGATGTAAGTACTAATAGTTTCTATTGGGTTTCTAGATTGATTTCCACTTTAGCTGATGCTTCTTATAAGGATTGTTTAAATCTAATTGAAAGATATCAACTAAAAGGAGCTACAATTGGTCAAATGTTTATTAAAAAATATGATGAAGTATTAAATAATCTTGAAGGTGAAGATTTAGAAAAAGAAGCTTTAAAAGCTAATCAAGCAATTTGTGATGAGTTTAGAAAGCTTAGTATTGATACTTTAAATAAGGTTCTTAAGGCTGCTAGTAATAATATGAAAAATGCATTTTCTAGAAGTGATGCATAAATTAAAAAAGTTGGAATT
>CAVBAX010000041.1:0-11299 GCA_963593105.1 Candidatus Methanomethylophilaceae archaeon
GCTATGTACAAAAGAACTACCAAAATAAAATATTGCTTAAAGATATTTCGTCGTCAGGAAATTGTTGTAAAACAAAGTGTAGCACTCTTTTTAATAAATTTTTAGATACTTCACCAATGGTATATTTAAATAATTATCGTTTAGAAAAGTCTATTTCGCTTTTAAAACAGACCACAATGTCTATTAGTGAAATAGCCTATGCCTGTGGTTTTTCTAATAGCAGTTATTTTTGTGAACAATTCCATAAGTATTACAATATAAGTCCTAAAAGATTTAGAAACGATAACAGATAAAACTACTAAATAATATTAAAATGTTTTAAAGCTTTTTTGATACCTTGCTTATCACAATCATCACTAATGTAATCGGCAACTTCTTTCACATCCCTTGTACCATTACCCATAGCGACACCAATATTTACATATTCAAGCATTTCAATATCATTTTCGCTATCACCAAATGCCATGGTTTCTTCTATTTTAATATTTTCTTTTTCTAAATATTTTTCTATACCTTTTGATTTGCCACCATCAATCGGGATAATATCGGTTGCTATAGAAGACCAAGAAGTTAGCTTTAAACTTTTTAGATTTTTTTCTATAACAGATTTTTCATCAAGCCTAGAGTACAAAAGCCCTGAAAATATTTTTTCACCCTTATATTCTTTTATAGGCCATGGTTTAATTCCAAGATTTTCATACATTTGTTTAGCTAATGGACTTAGATAATTTAAATAAGTATCGTTTTCGGTTTTTAAACAAATCGAGAATTTTTTATCATAAAACAAATCTAATAGTTCTTTACTTTGAACTTCATCTAAATGTTTTACATAAAAAGGTTTACCACTTTCATCAGTACAATATTGTCCAGTAGAGGCAATAATACCATCAGGTTTTATCTTTTCTAAGACATCATTATTTCTACCTACATCCCTTATATCTCTGCCAGTGCACAAAACGCATTTTATCCCTTTATCTTGTAGTAATTTAATAGTTTCTATATTACTATCTGTTATATGCTTTGCGCCAATTGGAACTAGTGTTCCATCTATATCAAAAAATATTACTTTTACCATATTCTAAATTCTAACAAACAAAAAGTGGTTTTCACCACTAATTGTTGTTGTTTTTATTAGCTTCTTCCTCTTCAAGTTTACGATAAGCAACCTTACCTACTAAGGTTTTTGGAAGTTCGCCTCTAAACTCAAATTCTCTAGGCATTGCATATTTTGCGATATGTTTTTGACAATATGCCTTAATATAATCCTTAGATTGTTCATTTGCTGGAACACCGTTTTTAAGCACCACAAAGGCTTTTACTTTTTGCATACGATAAGGATCTGGGACGCCTATTACACAAGACATCGAAACAATATCACAAGCATCAATAATATTTTCAAGTTGAGCAGGATATACATTATAACCTGATGTAATAATCATGCGCTTGCTTCTGCCTTTAAAGAAAACAAAACCTTCATCATCCATAACACCCAAATCACCTGTATAAACCCAAGTTAGGCCATCTTTATGTTTTCTTAAAGTTTGAGCAGTTTCTTCTGGATGCTTTATATATTCTTTCATCACCGTTGGCCCAGCTAAAAGAATTTCGCCTTCTTGCCCATATGGTAGTTGCTCATCTGTATCTGGTTTTACTATCTTGATATAAGTATCAGGGAATGGCAAACCAATTGAACCTTCTTTGTGCATATGGCTAGGTGTTAGACAACATGCAGTAACGGTTTCAGTTGTACCATAGCCTTCTCTTACTTGAATTACAGCTTTATGATCATATAAGAACTTATCAAGCTTCTTTTTTAGTTCAATTGATAAAGAGTCGCCGCCTGAAAAAACACCTTTTAAACTTGATAAATCAGCCTTATCAAACTTAGGCAATCTAAGCAGTGCTTCATAAAGAGTTGGAACACCAGCGATAAAGTTACATTTATATTTAGTAATTAACTTAGCATAACTTTCTGGAGTAAATCTAGGTACTAGGATACATCTACCACCTGATGCTAACATCGAATGGATGCATACACCAAGTCCAAAACCATGGAATAAAGGCATAGCACTTAACATTTTATCGCCAGGTCTAAACATTGGATTTGTCGCAATAATTTGAGCAGCTAGAGCATTGAAGTTCTTGTTTGTAAGCAAGATACCCTTGGTAGTGCCAGTAGTGCCGCCTGAATATAAAATAGTTGCCGGATCTTCACCCTTTCTATTCACTTTAATATCGAAGAATCTAGTTTTGCCAAACTTTAAAAAATCTTCCCAGAAAATTACTGGTGCATCGCTTGGAATCTTTTCAATCTTTCTACCTTCCGTTAGCATATAGCCCCATCTTAAAGGCTGACTAAGAGCATCCCTAATTCTAGCGATAATTATGTTTTTAGCACAAGTATTAGCTCTAATCGCTTCAAACTTATGATAAAACTGATCAAGTGTTACAACTGTAGAACTTTCTGATTCATTGATATAGAATTCAAGTTCTTTTTCTGAACTTAGTGGATGTACCATGTTAGATATAGCACCAATTAAGTTAACAGCGTAAAACATATAAATAGCCTGTGGACAATTTGGCATTGCGATAGTAACTTTATCGTTTTCTCTTATGCCTAACATTGAAAGCGACTTAGCGCACAACTCCACATTTTTTACAAGTTCTTTATAGGTTGTAGATTTGCCCATGAAATCAAAGGCAATATAGTTAGGATATTTTTGAGCAATATCTTCTACTTTTTCATACATTGTTCCTTCATAATACTCTAAAGTAAAAGGGACATCTCCTAAATGATCTTTCCAAGGTGTCTTGGCAGTTATTTCACTCATTTTTTTCTCCTTTATAATTCGACTTTTTTAGATAATTCCTCTTCTAATAGTTCTGGATTTTCTAATAAGTGTTTTAACAGTTGAATGGTCTTTGAATAATAATAGCCATCCGCAAGTCTTTCATCGATGGTTAATCCTAAATCAACTGACTCTACCATTCTAACATTTCCTTGTTCATCATAGAATGGTCTTTTCTTCTTTTGACCTATCAACAGCATTATCGAACATGTGCCCCAATTAGTTAAATGATGGTAGCCACTTTTCATTTTTACCGAACCTAAATTAGATAATACACAGCTTGTATAATAAGGATCAGTTTCAATTAAAGAAGAAGGAACCCAACCATGTTTATCAAGCCACATCACAAAGTGTAATGCGCCTTTCGAGATACATCTAGGTATTTTGTTAAAAAAGTCCATACTTTCAGTTGAGCCATCTTTCTTTTCACTTCTTCCTGAACTTATTTGTCTATATATCTCGTTATGAATAGTATCAATAGTATCATTTTCTTTTGAATGTATTACAGCTAAAGCTTCAGCTCCACCATCTGCAAATTGTTTCTTGATGACAAAAGATGCACTAACTTCATTTCTTTGATAGAAATTGCCATTAACAATAAATCTATTTAGTTTATCTCTTAGAGTAATTGTCTTTAACATTGCGGTAACAATTACTTGAAAAAGATTGTATTTATATTCAATTCCATCGTAGTTCTTCTTTTTCAAATATTCTTCTAAATTCGTTAAATCTATAGTTTCTGAAATAAAGGCTTCATTATCACAACGGTTAGGATAAATAACGCCTGTCACAAAATGAAGTGAGTCTAATTCTCTTAAAAGCCTACCGTCTTTTCTATCTCCAAATGCCATATATGACCTCCAATATACAACAAGTATTTTACTAAATTTAAAAATTTTAATAAAAATTTATTAATTAATTTAGGATAAACAAAACAAATTGTCCTAAATTTTACCAATACATTACTTTTAAATAGACAATTATTTTTATAAAATTATAGGTGTTTAAGGAGAAAAGATTATGCCTACAACCTATGCACATTGGCGCTTTGGCGATAAGTGTATCGAAACACTACCAGATAATCTTAAAAAGATTATATTAAAAAATAGACCAATCTTTGACTATGGTGTTCATGGTCCTGATATATTTTTCTATTATAATTGTTTAAAACGCAACGAAATTAATGAATTAGGAGAAACGATGCACAACACCAGTTTCAAAGATATACTTGCTGAATTTAAACAAAACTATAAAAAGAATACAAAAGATAAAGAGTCAAAACTAGCTTATATATTAGGCTTTACATGTCATTTTACTTTAGATTCTTATTGTCATGGCTATATTGAAATAAAAGAAGAAAAATCTAATGTAAGCCATAATAAGATAGAATCCCAATTCGATCGTTATTTGATGAAATTAGATGGCTTGAATCCTGTAAAAGATTCTAGAATTTTTTCTTTAAAACCAACTAAACAAATGGCAATAGATATTAGCGAATTATTTAATGATGTGGCTAAAGAAAAAGTATATAAAACAATAAAAGACCAAAAGAAATATTTGCATCTTCTTCATGATAATAATAAATTCAAAAGATTTATTCTATCAACCGGTATGGATATCGTAGGGGCCAAAAACTTTAAGGATTTACTTATTACTGATAAGGATGAAACTAAATGCGCTGATTCAAATTTAAGACTTACAAAATATTTTAATAAAGCAATTGAACATTATCCTTTTTTAGCACAAAGTGTATATGATTATCTAGAAAAAGACATTGAACTTCCAGATTATTTTAAGCACAACTTTTCATATAAAGAAGATTATAAAAATTTACCAGTGCTTAATTTAAAAGAAGAAGAAAAATATGAAGTAAAAGAATTGCAGGATTAATTATGGGGAAATTATTTAAAAAACTAAACAATTTGAAAGCTTTTAAGGATCTAAACGAAAAAGAATTCGCTTGGGTCTTGTATGATGTAGGAAACTCTGCTTACACAATGTTGGCATGTTCTTTGATTCCTATATGGTTTAAAGAAACCGCAATAGGTACAAAAGCTGGCCAAATATCAAGTGATAACGCAACAGCTTATTGGGCACTTGCAACATCTCTTGTAACTGTTATTGTTGCGATTATCGGGCCTATTTGTGGTGTTATAGCTGACCATAAGGATACTAAAAAAATCGTCTTTCAAACAGCTATCGCTATTGGTGTAATTGCTTGTATACTTAATGGCTTTGCCAATACTTGGTTTATTTTCTTGGGTATTTATATTATCACAAGAATCGCCTATCAAGCATCGCTGACTTTCTACGATTCAATGTTAAATGATATAACCAGTGAAGAAAGAGGAGATGAAGTTTCTTCATATGGTTATGCATGGGGCTATTTAGGATCATGTCTTCCATTTGTTGTTGCCTTGGGTGCTTATTGTTTAAGTGGTGGTGTATCTGAAAATTTAATGTTATTTTCACCTCGAATCGGTAGAATAATTGGCTTTGTCGCAACCGCTGCTTGGTGGTATATCGTAAGTAAACCACTTTTAAGAACTTATAAACAAGTTAACTATGTTGAAACCGAAAGAGGCGATATTAAAAAGACTTTTATCCAAATTATTAATACACTTAAAAAGATTGCCTCTAAAGATAAGAAAGTATTCTACTTTCTAATTGCTTTCTTCTTGTATATTGATGGTGTTGGCACAATTATTGATAACTGCATAAATCTAGGAACTGACTTAGGACTTGATACAGTTGGCCAAGTTGTATTCTTATTATTAACACAGGTTGTTGCCTTTGGTGGTTCGCTTGTATTTGCCAAATTATCTAAAAAATACGATACAGTCAAATTAATTAAGATATGTATTGTTGGCTATACTGTTGTATGTTTATACGCTCTAACACTGACCAATATTTGGCAATTCGCAATTATGGCCTTTGGCGTAGGCTGTTTCCAAGGTTCTATTCAATCATTATCTAGATCTTATTACGCAAAAATTATTCCAGCCGCAAATAGTGGTGAATATTTTGGCATCTATGACATCTTCGCAAAAGGTGCATCATTTTTAGGGTCGTTTGTGATATTTGTGGTTAAGAAAGTCGGCATTAAGACAAATGGAGTTTTCAATGTATTTGGCTTACCAATTAAATCTATAAATGTTGCAGTAGCTTTACTTGCGATATTCTTCGTATTAGGTTTCTTCTTTATTGGTAAAGCTGATAAGCAAGAAAAACTTAAGTAAAATAAAAAACGCGTTAACGCGTTTTTTATTATGTCCTAGCTGTTTAAGTAAGCCTTAATTTCCTCAAAGTTAGCCATTGCATCAAAGTAGCCAAGATAATATAAATCAGATAATTTATCCAAATCTTTTTCAAGTCTACTTATTTCAACAGGTCTACTTGGGGTTATGCGATAGATTTTCTTTTGAAGAACCAAAGTATCAATCAGATCACAATCTTCATTATAATTAGTATTAGCCTTTTCAAATGCTTTTAGAAACTCTGGATACTTAGCATATGTTACCTTCGCCACATCAAATTCACTTGTATTAGGTTTTCTTCGATAAGAGGAATCTCTTGTACCAATAAAGATAATTTTTTCGTTTTTATCTTCTAAAGCTTTTCTGATTGGAATTTTGGTAGCGATACCTCCATCTAGATATTCTTCACCATTTATTTCCACCATCTTTGAAATAATCGGAATAGAAGCACTAGCTCTAATCGCCTTATAGAAAGTTTCTCTATCAATATGATTGGTAAAATAATCAGCCTGGCCAGTTTTAACATTAGTCGTGACAATATTTAGTGTTCTATCATCCCTAAACAATCTTTCTTCGTTTAACGGATAAATCTTAGGCAAATCATCAAACATGAAATTAAAGCCAACTAAACTACCTGATTCTTTTAAAGCCTTTAATCCTACATATCTTTTATCATTTCTGAATTCCAAGATTAATAAAGCACTTCTACCAAAAGCTCCTGCAATATAATTGGTGGCAGTTAAAGCGCCAGCTGATACTCCATAACAAACTTCAAGATTAAGATTATTTTCCATAAAATAATCAAGCACACCAGCTGTATAAACACCTCTAAAGGCACCGCCTTCTAAAACTAAGCAGCCTTTTGTAACATCGCCATCACAATATTTAACTTTTAAATTATTTATATTTTTAAATTCAGCCATTAATCCTGCCTTTCTTTTTTATTTCTTGTATCATCTTAACAATGTCCCTATCATTATTATAAATGTTTACATAGCCAATTAATGATAAAGCTTTTTCTTTTAAAATTTCGCTTGATCCTGAAACATAAATTAAAGCCTTCCCTTTTCCATTTTTCGCTTCTTGAATTAGGTTTGCACAAGCTGAATTGCCATCAATCCCTAGCACAACCGATGGTCTTCTTTCAAATATTTCATAATTAAATGATTTATAAATGCCCATGCCTAAGTTTTGGGTTGAAACAACACAACTTACATCACTATTTAATATTTTAATCTTTTCTTTTTCATTAACGGTATATGGAACAATTGTATATACTTCAAAGTCTTTTCGGTTATCGTAAATATATTTTTCATAAGCACAAAGTTTATGTCCTATCACAAAGAAAAATTTCTTAGGATTTAGGGAACATAATAACTTATCTAACATTCTAATTTCAAATGACGACAATTTTAAGCCACGGTTATCTTGATTAAAACTGCCACCTGCTAATACAATTGGCATTTTATCAAGTGGTAACTTTTTAATCTTGTCTTTAAAGACTTCATTAGATAAATAAACATTATCTCTTTTAAATTTAAGTTCTAGACTTTCTTTTTTATTTTCTTTAATAAGCCTATTTATATAATCACCTATATCTTCATTATTTGGGTTAAATAATTTTTCTTTTCTTATAAATGATTTCTTAGAATCATCAATGATTTTTTTCTCACTTTGTCTCATCAAAGCTAAATCACTTGAAGATAACTTAAGTAATGAACTCAAAGCTAATTCTTCATCAAGTGAATTGGTACCATAGATGCCACAACCATCAGATCCTTGCACAGCCATTACTTTGTTTTTTAAATATTCTTTAATTGGATGATTATCTAATACGGTTAAATTATTTAAACGAACATTAGAAGTTAATTGAAATTCTAATACCACCTTATTTTCTTTTAATTTTTTTATAAGTTCTTTACCACTATTAGATTTTAAATTAGTTGTATAAATACCATGACCAAGCCTTAACTTTGGCATCTTTTGATTAGGAGTCAATGAATTTAAGACAATATCTAAAGCTTTTGACACATTATCTTTTAAAGAATCATTTTCTCCAGCATGTATTCTAATCGTGAAATAAGGATCAGTTTTTGCATAATTGACTAATTCTTTAATCACAGGTTCAAGTTCGCCTATATCGTTTATTTCTTCACCTACAAAATCACTGCCTACAACATATGGGTCTTTACATACCGCCTTTAAAACATCTAGACTATTTCTTAGATAGTTATCCTCAATAACACTATCTTTAACAATTGTTAATGGTATTCTTCTTAACGCAGCCAAAAAGCGAATATTAACGCCTGTTTCTTTATAAACAATTGGTAAAATTTTATGAAAACTTTTTAATTTTTCAATTAATTCATCACCTTCTTTTACAAGACTTGTATCAGAAATCTCTACATAATTAATGCCCAATTTTTTATACATTCTGCCAATCCACAATAGTTTATCTTCAAATAAATTGTTATCTGAATAATTTGGATTATCACAATCTTCTAACATCGTTTTAAGATAGCTTAAAACATCTTTATCACCTATTTTATCTATATTTTTTAGTTCTATGTTTTCATTGGCCTTAAAACCTTTAGTAAATACATAACGATATAAATAAAGCTTTTCAAGGTTAGTAAAAACAGCTTGACCATCCTTCAGAATCGAAAGAGATACTCTTATTTTGTTGATGTTATAAAAAGAATATTTTGGATTATTTAATATCAAATCTGCAAAATTAATAAAAGTATTATCATCAATTTTACGTTCTTTATATTTACCTATTAATTCACTATTACTATATGTTTTTTCTACTTGTTTTCTTTGCCTTTCAAGTAGGTTCAATTGCTTCTTGGAAAGCTTTAAATCAAGCTTCTTAATATAGTAATAAGGATATCTAATTTGATGTTTGATGCCAAGTGCAATTAAAATATCAGGATATAAATTAGCATTCATATGGGTATGTAAATCTGTTCTAAACTTATAATCTTCTTCAATATAAGTTCTTACCAAAACATCATTAATCCCTAATGAACACTTTTTAGTTTGCGACATTAAAGTTTTCGATATAGCTGGAAGTAAGGCCCTAGGCATAATCTTACCCTTAGAATTAATAACACATACTGTTTTGTTGTTAAACTTTAATATATGAATCCTTTTATTTTCTTCATTGACAAAACATGGTATTTTTCCTTCTATTTGTAGAAGGCCTTCTTTATTTAAAGTTAGAGGCAACTTACAAATACTAGCGAAATTTCTAATTAAATTGCCAGTTTTATGATTTGGTGTTTTAAGCACATAATAAAAAACGTTATGGTCGCTATAAAAATCAATCACAACGTCTTTTTCTAAATCTAAATACAAACTATCATAATATTTCATTTGCACTATTATAATACTTATTTTGCCTTTGGTAGGTTCCATTTATATTTCATCGCCAACATCCTTAAAACAAAGATAACAATAAAACTAACCAGTATTGATAAATTGTCATTTATCTTAAATAAATAAAAACATACTATAGCTCCGATAATGCAAGCACAAGCATAAAAATGTTTAGTAAAGATATATAAATCATTGTGGGCAAATATATCTCTTAAAGCACCTCCACCAACACCAGTTAAAGTGCCAACAAAGATTGATAACAAAAGATTGTTGTAGACAATAGAAGTCTCTGTTCCAACCACCGTAAATATCGCTAAGCCAATAGAATCCATTATTTGTATTGTTAAATCGGCTTTTTTTATATATTTTCTTACACTTGGCAAAAAACAAATAATGCCAACACCAATCGCCAACATTATGGTAAATGGGCTATTAAAGATAAGCGGTGGATTATTGCCAAGAATTATATCTCTTAGCATACCACCACCTACTGCTGTAGTTAAGGCTAGCATAACCACGCCAAAAATATCCATTTTATTTTCAATCGCAACCATAGCACCTGATATTGAAAACGCAATAGTTCCAATATATTCAAATAATTCAAGTAACGACATACTAACTCTTTTTAAACACCACCGCTACATCATTATTTAAAACATCAACTTGTTTACGCTTATTACTAGAATCAGAAATTAGAGTATTGTAGTATTCATCTATTTCTTTCATCTTACCATCAAAAATAGAGACAATAGCAAACTTCTTCATTTCGATTTCATCACTTAGTACATCATATTTCTTAGATACTTCATCAATCTTCTTGTTTAAAAGTTCAATGTTTTCATTAATATTTGCAATACTCTTATTTAAAGCGGTTTCTTCCTGTTTAAATTCACTATTTTCATTTTCCAAATTGTCATTATGAGCTTTTTCAAGTTGAGCCTTATCCTCTAGATATTTAAGCTGTAGATTAGCCATTTTTTCTTTTAAATTAGCATCCCCTTGTTTAATTGCCTTATTAGTTAAATCAATCTTATATCTTAAATCGCTTTGTTTATCTTTTTCTTCCTTGATAAGTTCATCATATTTATCCACAATTTGTTTAATATCATCTTTATATTCGATAACAATATCTTCTTTTTGTGTAACAGCTAAAGAGAATTCTTTAGAGATATCAGCTAACTTATCACTCTTATAAGTATTCATGGCATCAATAGTTTCCTTATGAGCCTTATTTAATTCCGCAATCTTTTCCTTAAATTCTTCAGCAAGAGATAGCATTGCATCTTGTTTTTGATCTTCTTCCTTTTTTAGCATGAAAGGCTTAACTTTAACAAGTTCTTCATACTCATCAAAAGCCTTAACTAAATCTTTTTTGATTTCTGCAACCTTTTTGGCATGTAAGGTAGAATATTCATTTTGTTTATTAGCTAAAGTTTCAATTTGAGCTTTGATATTTAAAATATAATCGGTTGTTTCCTTTTTTAACTTATCAAACTTTTCGGTGTGTTCCTTACTATAAGTTATAAAATCAACATTAGCTTGTTTTTGTTTTTTCTCTAAATCCAATAATTGATTATTTAATTCTTTCTTATTATTACTTAATTCAAATAAACGATTCTTATATTCTTGTTTTAAATCAGATAATTCATTTTCTTGACTATATTTTAGATTTTCGATATCTCTAGCAATTTCTTCTTTTTTAGATTCGATGCTTAGATTCCATTCATATCTATTTAAGTCTATTTCATATTCTAGCTTTTCAAGATCTTGTTTACTGTTTTTTGTAAGTTCAAGTTGTCTATTGTATGAAGC
>CAVBAX010000042.1:0-11174 GCA_963593105.1 Candidatus Methanomethylophilaceae archaeon
AAGTAACGGTAGTACTTGGACCATCAGGATGTGGCAAATCAACGTTTCTAAGATGTCTTAATCTAATGGATAAGCCAAGTTCTGGTAAGGTATTTTTTAAAGACAGCGAAGTCACTAATCCTTTAAATAATATTAATGAAGTTAGAACTAAAATGATGATGGTCTTTCAAAACTTTAACTTGTTCAACAATTTAACAGTACTTGAAAATTTAACTATAGCTCCTATCAAGCTTAAAAAGATGGATAAAAGTAAAGCTGAAGAAAAAGCGATAGCATTACTTAAAAAAGTAGGCTTAGAAGAACATAAAGATAAATACCCAAGTTCCCTGTCTGGTGGACAAAAACAAAGAATCGCTATAATGCGTGCTTTGGCAATGGAACCTGAGGTAATACTATTTGACGAACCAACTAGTGCTTTAGATCCAGAGATGGTGCTTGAAGTATTAAATCTTATGAAAGATTTAGCTAAAGAAAATATTACAATGATTATCGTGACTCATGAATTAGGCTTTGCCAAAGAGGTTGCTGATCGTATTATCTTTTTAGAAAACGGCAAGATAGTTGATGACAATAATCCTAAAGAGTTCTTCTTACATCCAAAAAATGAAAGAATTAAATCTTTTATTTCAACTAGACTTAAATAAACCACAAAAAAAGTTGTTTACTATCAAACAACTTTTTTATTAGATTAACTATTTTCTGATACCTAACTTCTTAACTAGATCTCTATATCTATTAACATCAGTTCTCTTTAGATATTCTAGGAAGCTTCTTCTTTTACCAACCATCATCAATAGACCTCTATTTGAATGGAAATCCTTAGGATTTTTCTTCATGTGTTCGGTTAAACGATTGATTTGTTCAGTTAATACTGCAACTTGAACTTCAACAGAACCAGTATCGCCTTCTTTAATAGCGTATTCTTTGATAATTGCTTGCTTTTCAGCCTTAGTTAACATTTTCTTTTCTCCTTTTAAATAATCTCTTTATTCCGCGTAATAACTGGAGATTTTTTGTCAAAACCCAGAATAAAGCACAAATATGATAACATTAATTCAAAACCAATACAATAGTTATTTGTTATATAACTTGATAGCAATTTCTTTATCTTTAACTTCTATTTCTCTAGTCATTTTATTGATAATACTATCAGTTAGTGTATCCAAACTATTAAGTGTATTCTCATCAATAACATCAGACTTAAAGATGATTCTTAGATTATCAAACTTTTCCGAATAACTTAAAGTTAAGTTTAGTGTGGCATTCTTATCTTTTTTAAAGAAAATATTATAAATAAATTCTTCAACAACCAACACACTTTCATTAATTCTTTTGTCAGTGAATAAATGTTTCTTTAAGAAAGTTGTTAGTTTAGCCACTAAATCATAATAATCAAATTCGTTTGGTTTGATTTCGTAATTAAAACATTTGATTTGATAGATAAATTCTTTTGTTTTAGGTCTTTTAGGATTATGGAATATCTGTTCAGGTGTTCCATCTTCATACAAGCCTTTTTCATCCATATAGAATACTCTATTTGAAACATTTTCAGCAAAATCCATTTCATGAGTAATAATTAACATTGTCATGCCCTGTTCTGCCAACATTTTCATAACACCAAGCACTTCGTTGGTAACTGATGGATCAAGAGCACTAGTTGGCTCGTCGAATAAAATAATTTCTGGATGCATCGCTAATGTACGCGCAATAGCCGCTCTTTGTTTTTGGCCACCAGATAAAGCATCAGGATAAGATAAAGCCTTATGAGCTAAACCAACTTGATCTAATAAGTCCATAGCTTCATCATATGCTTCTTGTTTATCCTTACCCAAAAGTTTAACAGGAGCTAACATAATGTTTTCAACAATGGTCATATGATTGAATAAGTTAAATGTTTGAAATACCATGCCCATCTTTTGTCTAAGTAAAGAAAGCTCTTTTTTACTAGCATTAGTTATTTCTTTATCATCTAAATAAATATGACCACCTGTTGGAGGATTCAATAAGTTAATACATCTTAAAAAAGTAGACTTACCACAGCCTGAAGGCCCAATAACCGAAATTACATCACCCTTATTAATTTCAACACTTACATCTTTTAATATTTCAGTTTGAAAAGTCATATTTAAATGTTCAATTCTAATCATGGACTTTAACCCCCTTCAATACATTTTTTCTAAGTTTTGGGTTAATCTTTTTTTGCACAATGTTCAATAAAGCAATAATTAAATAGGTAATCGCAAAATAAATTAAAGCTGTCGCAACAAGTGGAAAGAAAGCTTCATAAGTTCTGCTTCTAATTAAGTCTGAAACCTTAGTAAGATCATTTATCGCAATATAACCAACAATTGAAGTTGTTTTAACCAATGATACAAATTCACCTTTATATAAGTCAAATATTCTTAAAATTGCTTGTGGAATAATAATCTTTGTATAAATCACGAAAGTACTAAAACCTAGAGCTTCAGCAGCTTCTTTTTGGCCAATGTCAATTGAATCAATACCGGTTTTAAAGATGCCTGATAAAGACGCACCTGATTGCAAACCAATCGCAATAATTGAAACAATAATTGCTGAAATATTTATGCCATTAAAGACCACATAATATAAAAGCATTAGCCATACAAGAATTGGAATTCCAGAGGCAATCTTGCAATAAATCATAGATATCTTATTTAGTATTTTATTTTTAGATATAGACATCAAACATAATAAGATACCGATTAAAGTTGCAAATATAAAGGCGAAAACTGAAATAGTTAAGGTAATTTTGACACCTTCAACAAACATCATCCATCTATTTTCTTTTATAAAAGTAGAAACAAAGCTATCTTTAATATTGGCAAATGCAGAAGTACTTACACCAGCTTTTTTATTCATAATAACAATATTAACAGTATAGTAAGGAATAGTGAAATCTACTTGTTTATCTCTTTCTTCAGTTGGTGTTACCATAACGGCAATATCACTTTTACCAGAACTTATAGAAGCAATAGAAGAAGAAAAAGGCATTTGTTGAAATTCAACCCTCATCCCTAACTTATAAGCAATTCTAGAAATTAGTTCAAGGTCATGCCCTGCTGGTTGACCATTTAAAATAAAACTAAAAGGCTCAGTTGCACAATCAGTGGCAACTCTTAAGACAGGTGCATTTTCATCTTCTACAACCGGTATATCATCCATGGTATAGTTGGTATCTATAATCCATTTTTGAGCTAACTGATCAAGAGTTCCATCTTCTTTAAAAGTTTGAATCCATTCATTAAGTTTTGATTGAAGATCGCTATTACCTTCAGCAACAGCATATGCATTATCCATAAGATATAAAGGAGTATCACAATATTCGTATTCATAATTATTTTGTTTAGTAAATAAAATAGCTTGTGACTCCCATGCAGTTGCATAGTCAACTTTATCAGTTGAAAGAGCGAAAAACTTATCAGCATTGGCGGAAAAAGACAAAAGTGTAGCATTTGGATAATACTTTGGAAATTCAAATTCATCAGTCGAACCTTGTAAAATCGCAAAAGTTGCATTTCCAAAACGCTCATTAAGTTCATCTTGTTCAAGATGATAAGTGTAAGAATTGTCTACTTGATCATTATTTTCATCATCACTACATGCATATAATGAAACCAAAGAAAGTAGAACTAATAAGATAGTAAATATTTTTTTCATGACTTAATAATTCTAACACCAAAAACAAGGTAATCAATAAAAACTAATGTCAAAATGGTGCTGCTAATAGTTAAATTGTCTACAACTAATTATCGTTTATGATCAAGTTAATACTAAAATATAAAAACCCAACAAAATTATATTAGCTTTTTAATGTTCATTTTATGTTTCCACGCTTATCCAAAAACCACACTTAACCCTATAATTAGCTATACTTCTAGCTTATTTAAAGCTTTTCTAAATTTGAAAAAGAATAAAACTGCTGTAAATATTATAGCCACACCATCCGCAATAGGTTCAGCTAAAAAGACCCCCATCGCCTTATCAGCCACAAAATTTGGCACAATATAGATAAGCGGAATAAGCAAGATAAACTTTCTTAATACCGCTACCACAATCGAACTTATCGCGTCACCAATTGATACAAATAACATTTGGCAAGCAATTTGGATACCAAATAAGCCTATACAAGCACAATATACTTTAAGTGCTTTAGCAGTATAGTTAATTAATTCTTGATCACTAGAAAAAATTGATGCGAATAGCTTTGGACACAACATAATAAACGCCCATAAAATAATTGAATAAGTTAAACAAGAAATAAGCAAGCACTTAAAAGTCTCCTTTACCCTTTCCTTATTCTTAGCACCAAAGTTATAGCTGGCAATAGGTTGAGCTCCTTGTCCTATGCCTTGCATTGGAAGCATTATAAGTTGCATAACACTAGATAAAATAGTCATCGCCCCTACGGCAATATCACCACCATACATTTGTAAAGAAGAATTAAAACATACCGAAATAATTGATTCACTCGCTTGCATAATAAAAGTCGCAAGTCCTAGGGCAATACATGGAAGTATGACTACTTTTTCAAGTTTCATATTTTCTTTCTTTAAACGAATATTTGATTTATCAGACCTTAAAAAATGAATAACCCAAATCGTAGAAATAGATTGTGAAATAATAGTGGCAAGTGCAGCACCTGATACTCCCATGTTAAACACAAAGATAAAAATAGGATCTAATACAATATTACAAATTGCCCCAATAAGTACCGTAAGCATGCCTACCTTGGCATAACCTTGAGCTGTAATAAAAGTATTCATGCCAAGAGTTAACTCAACAAAGATAGTACCTAAGGCATAAATTCTTAAATAAGATAAAGCATATGTAATCGTATTTTCACTTGCACCAAAAGACAATAAGAAAGTCTTACCAAACAGTTCAAGTATAATGGTAAGAACCAAAGAAACAATCACTTGAAGCAAGAAACAATTGCCTAGTATTCTCTCAGCTCCATCATAATCATCTTCGCCCATCGCGATAGAAGCACGAGGTGAACCACCACTACTTACAAGAGCCGCAAAAGCCGAAACAATTAAAATAAGAGGCATACATAAGCCAATACCTGTTAAAGCTAAAGATCCATTTTCTGGCATATGACCAATATAAATTCTATCAACAACGTTATATAACATATTGATAAGTTGGCCAATAACAGTTGGAACCGCTAGTTTAAACAATAGTTTGCCTACCGGTTGGGTTCCTAAAAAAGTTTTATTTTCCATTTCTTAATTCCTTACTTCTTTCTATCAAATTAGTTTCCATTTTTTCAAAAAGATAAGCCAATGTTTTTTGTTCATCTTTGCTCATTCCGCTCATAATATAATTAACAAATTCTTTTTGAGCAGCTTGGCCATCTAATAAAATCGCATCACCTTTTTTCGTTAAATTAAGATGAACACTTCTTCTATCATTTTCTAAACTTTTCCCTTCAATTAAGTGCTTATCCTTTAAAGATTTAATTGCAGCTGAAGCATGGGATTTAGCGATATGCCTTGTATTTACCAAATCACTAGCCTTATCAAGTCCTGGATTATTTCCTAAAAATAAGATTACTGTTAATTCAATATAAGTTACATTATGCTTAACACATACAGGCATAAGCATTTCTTTGTATATTTCATCGCTTAATTTAAAAAAATCAAATAAATTCATATAGTTCCTTTTTGAACAGTTCGTTTTTGAACAATTATTATTATAATACTAAATAACATAAAAAACGATGTTTTTAAACATCATCATTCAATATAGAATGCTCTATTTTCTTTAACAGGATGAGCTATAGGCACTTGACCATCTATATAACCTAGAGCCATATTGCCGACACCTTCATAATCACCTTCTATACCTAAATCTTTCAATACTTGTTTGAATTCATTCATTTCAAATTCTTCCTTAGCACGATGAATCCATATAGAACCCAATCCTAGCGAGTTAGCTGCCAGCATCATGTTTTCCATTACTAAACATCCATCATAAATTGATGTTGGAACACTTTTATCAGCTAACACCACAAATATAACTGGTGCATTATAGAAAGGATCAAAGCCTTCTTGCCAACCACCAATCCTACAATTAGCCTTTGATAATTTATCTCTTAATTCTTTATTTTTAATAACCAAAGTTATTGTAGCTTGTCTATTCATACCACTAGGTGCATATAAGCCCGCTTCAACAATCTTTTCAATATCTTCACTTCTTAGCGTATCAGATTTAAATTTTCTAATGCTGCGTCTTGATTTGATGTTATCTAATACCTCATTCATAATATTCACCTCTATCTTTATTCTAATCCAAAAAATCAACCAAGATTGTATTAAGTATTTCTAAATTTTTACATATACAATGATTATCTTCAAACACAAAATGCTGTCTATTTTTTTGTATTACATCTTTGTATTTATCTGTAAAATCAATCTGATATCTTTGTTTAAAATCTTTCAAATTCAAACCATATATGGTTCTAAGTGACATCATAACATTCTCAAACATCAATTCATCTTTATCTAAAAACAAATCTTCAACTAGCGTCTTATTATTTAAATAGTCTCTTACATTTTTAGTATAAGTGTATCTTCTATTATCAACTTTACTAGCTGCCCCTGGTCCTAGGCCAATAAAATTTTCATAATTCCAATAGGCTAGATTATGTAGGGATTGAAACCCCAATTTAGTAAAGTTGGATACCTCATAATGAATATAATCATTTTTGATAAGTGTATTTTCAATATATTCATACATATCAGCTTCCATGTCTTCATCTAGATGATTATAGCCTTTTTTATTAAACATAGTATTATCTTCGATAGTTAATGAATAAATAGAAATATGTTTAACATCTAGCGCAAGCACATCATCAATTGTTTTAGCTAATATATCCATTGTTTGAAAAGGTAAAGAATACATTAAATCAACAGAGATGTTATCGATACCTTCCTGTTTAAAAAGTGAAACAACATGTCTTACTGTATCAAAATCATGTTTACGATTCATGATTTTAAGTAAATTATCATCAGAACTTTGTACGCCAATCGATATTCTATTAACATTATTTTCTTTAAAAACTTTTATCTTATCTAAATCAACAGAATCAGGATTAACTTCAATAGTAT
The DNA here is from genome assembly GCA_963593105.1 of Candidatus Methanomethylophilaceae archaeon. Classification (GTDB taxonomy): domain Bacteria; phylum Bacillota_I; class Bacilli_A; order Erysipelotrichales; family Erysipelotrichaceae; genus Colivicinus. Next base: position 7,134 of record CAVBAX010000042.1, read on the forward strand.
ATTCTTGTACCTTTAAAGAATAAGGTTTGAGCAATTCTAGTAAGCTTTTTAAATCGTCTAAATCTAGGCAACTAGGTGTACCTCCACCTATATAAATTGTTTCAAAATCACAAAAAGGAAGATTATTTAAATCTTCCTTAATACTTTCTAAATATTTTTTAACTAAGTCCTTATTTTTGATGGTATGCGCAAAATCACAATAGCCACATATATTATCACAAAAAGGAACATGTATATATAAATGCTTAATCATCGTCATCTAAAGAAAGCACAGACATGAATGCTTCTTGCGGTATTTCAACACTGCCTACAGCTTTCATACGTTTTTTACCTTCTTTTTGTTTTTCTAATAGTTTCTTTTTTCTAGAAATATCGCCACCATAGCACTTAGCTAAAACATCTTTTCTAAGCGATTTAATATTAGTTCTAGCGATAATTTTATTGCCAATGGCTGCTTGCACTGGAATTTCAAATTGTTGCTTAGGAATTAAATCCTTTAGCTTAGAAGTGATCTTTTGGCCTCTTGTATAGGCAAAGTCTCTATGTACAATTATAGATAAAGCATCTATCATTTCACCATTTAGTAATATATCCATTTTTACTAAGTCTGATTTACGATAGCCTATTATCTCATAATCTAAAGAAGCATAACCTCTAGAAACCGATTTTAACTTATCAAAGAATTCAAAAATAATTTCTGACAAAGGCATTTCATATATTAATTGATTACGATTATCATCAATGTAAATCATATCTTTATAAATACCTCGCTTAGCTTGCGATAATTCCATAACCGGACCAATATTATCGCTTGGTACCATAATACTAGCCTTAACATAAGGTTCTTCAATAAAATCAATGCGTGTATTATCAGGCATCATACTTGGATTATCAATATATTCAACACTTCCATCAGTTAAAGTAACCTTATAAACAACAGAAGGAGCTGTAGCGATTAAAGAAAGATTATATTCTCTTTCAAGTCTTTCTTGAACTACTTCCATATGCAACAAACCCAAGAAACCAAGTCTAAAGCCAAAGCCTAGAGCTTTTGATGATTCAGCTTCAAAAGTTAAAGATGAATCATTTAGTTGTAGTTTTTCAAGGGCATCTCTTAAATCATTATACTTACTGTTATCTGTTGGATACATGCCACAATATACCATTGGATTCATCTTGCGATAACCTGGAAGCGGCTCCAAACATGGGCTATCAGCTAAAGTAATAGTATCACCAATAAAGACATCTTTAATCGATTTAATTGAGGCACAAATATAGCCTACCTCACCTGCTTTTAAAGTGTCTCTTTTTACTTCGCTTGGCACTTTCACACCAAGTTCAGTTACTTCATATTCAGTATTAGAATGAAGCATTCTAATATGATCACCAACCTTTATTTCCCCTTCTTTAACACATACAAAGACAACAACACCTCTATATGAATCATAATACGAATCAAATACTAAAGCTTGTAAAGGATTATTTATATCTCCTTTTGGACAAGGTAGTTTTTTTACAATTCCTTCTAACACATCAATAACATTTAATCCTGTTTTTGCAGAAATACAAGGAACATCTGAACAATCAAGCCCAATAACATCTTCAATTTCTTTTTTCGTTCTTTCAATATCAGCACTAGGTAAATCAATTTTATTAATAACTGGAAGTATCTCCAAATCATTATCAAGCGCAAGATAAGTGTTAGCTAAAGTTTGAGCCTCTATACCTTGTGAGGCATCAACAACTAGTATCGCTCCATCACACGCCGCCAAAGACCTAGATACTTCATAAGAAAAGTCAACGTGCCCTGGTGTATCAATTAAATGGAAAATATAATCTTGACCATCTTTTGCGTGATACTTGATTTGAACAACATTAAGCTTAATGGTAATACCTCTTTCTTGCTCAAGATCTAAAGAATCAAGAATTTGGGTAGTGGTCATTTCTCTTTTAGATAAAGTATTGGTTAATTCTAATATTCTATCAGCCAATGTTGATTTGCCATGATCAATATGAGCTATAATTGAAAAATTTCTTATATTCTTATTCATAATTCTCTAAAAATTTTTCTCCCATCAATTGTTTACCATTTCCATTAAAGAAACTTTTAGCATCCATTGTATTTTTACCTTCTGGTCTAATTTCATATACTTTGATAAAACCATTTTGGCAATCAATTCTTAAATAGTCTTTTTCCAATCCCTTAAATTCCAAAGGATTAGTATTATCAAAAAAGTCATAGCCAACCTTCATAAACTTATATTTCTTATTATTTAAAACGCTATAGGCACCAGGATTATCAAGCAAACCCCTAATATGGTTATAAACCTTTAGAACATCTTGGTTAAAGTTAATATATTCATCTTGTTTAGTTAAATTATAGGCAAAAGATACTTCTTCCTCTTTTTGAGGTATTGAAGTAAATTCGCCCTTAAAGAAAGAAGGCAAAAATTCAAGTAAAGAATCTTTAGCTACATCGCTTAATTTCTCAAATAAAGATGCATTGGTATCGTTTATATCAATATCAATTTCTTTTGTATATAAAATATCACCAGCATCCATCTTTTTAGACATATAAATAATAGAAATGCCAGTCTTTTTATCACCATTGATAATAGACCATTGAATTGGTGCTCCACCCCTATATTTTGGAAGCAAAGAACCATGGGTGTTAATTGACTTAAACTTAGGAAATTCAATTAAAGCACTTGGAATAAATTGGCCATAAGCGCAAGTAATAATTAAATCAGGATTTAAATCAATGATATTTTGATAATCATCCTTAATACAAATAGGAGTGAAAACTTCTATTCCATGTTTTAAAGCAACTTCCTTAACAGGAGAAGGAGTTAAAATTTGTTTACGTCCTACCTTTTTATCAATTTGGGTAACAACACCAACAATATTATAGTTATTAGCTAAAAGACCCTCTAGAACATTAGCTGCAAACTCAGGTGTACCCATAAATACTATTCTTTCATTCATAATATAAAAATTATAGCATAGAAGAAATTGCATTTAATAAAGGACTTTGATATAATTGCTAAGCGTATTCATAAGGAGGAACTATGGCAAATATTAAGTCACAAAAGAAGAGAGCTCTTACAAATGCTAAGAAGAATCTTGTTAACTCTAGTGCTAAATCACAATTAAAGACAGCTATCAAGAAAGTTGAAAAAGCTGTTGAAGCTAAAGATAAAGAATTAGCAACTAAAGCATTTAACGAAGCAAATTCACTTCTAGATAAAGCTTTAACTAGTCATTTAAAACATAAGAACTATGTTGCTAGACAAAAAGCTAGATTAGCTAAAGAAGTTAACAGTTTAGGTTAATAAAAAAGTTACATATGTTGTAACTTTTTTTATACCTTCTTTAAGTTAAACTAAAAGTCACTTTCGTGACTTTAATAATTATTCTTCAACGTTATGATAAACTTCTTGTACATCATCAACTTCATCAAGCAAAGTTAATAATCTATTCCATAATTCCTTATCATGATCATCTTCAAGTTTAACAGTTTCTTGAGGAATCATCTTGATTGCGCAAGTTGAATATTCACAATCCGGAATTAATCCATCAACAACCTCTTGCGCTTTATGTAAATCCGAAGGTGCAACATATACTGTCATAAATCCATCATCTACTTGAATATCATTAACATCGATATCACCTTCAATTAAAGTTTCTAACATCTTATCTTCATCAGAATAATCAAATGCTAATACACCTAAATTATCATAATTAAATGATACAGAACCCTTAACACCTAACTTACAATGTGACTTATTGAAACATTGGTTCATAGCAGCAACAGTTCTGTTTGAATTATCTGTTAAACAATCAATGATGATTGTGGCACCATTTGGGCCAATACCTTCATATCTTAAAGAATCATAATGTTCGTTTGAACCACCTTTTGCCTTTTCAATAGCTCTTTTAATAACATCTGCAGGAACTTGGTTAGCCTTAGCTTCTTTTATCTTAGATCTTAAAGTTAAGTTCATTTCTGGATCAGGAACACCACTCTTGGCAGCGATATAA
>CAVBAX010000043.1:0-11004 GCA_963593105.1 Candidatus Methanomethylophilaceae archaeon
TGTGGTAATTTAATTAGGCATCAATATACCATAGACAGTAACGGCTATATGCTTAATAAGGTTACCGAGGTAAAAGTGAATATGTACTTTTTATACCTGCGTCTATGGACACAGGTTTTATTTTGTGTATATTGGGTTAGAAAGAGGAAATATGAATCAAGCAGTATTAAGTGCGAAACAGGAAGTTGTTAGTGAGATTACAAGTAAAATCAAGGACTCACAATCTACTGTTGTCGTAGAGTACCGTGGTCTTAGCGTTGCTGAAGTTACAGAATTAAGAAGAGCTTTAAGAGCTGAAGATGTTGACTTCAAAGTATACAAGAACACAATGGCTCAAAGAGCTGTAGAAGAATTAGGCTATGAAGAATTAAAGAATTCTTTAACTGGTCCTAACGCTATGGCTTTCTCAAGCGATGCAGTTGCACCAGCTAGAGTATTAGCTAAGTTCGCTAAGAATCACAAAGCACTAGTACTAAAGAGCGGTGTCGTTGAAGGCAAAGAAGTTGGTCTTGAAACTTTACAAGAATTAGCTAACTTACCTGGTAGAGATGGCATGTTATCTATGTTACTAAGTTGCTTACAATCTCCAGTTAGATCATTTGCATGTGTTGTTAAGGCCGTTGCAGATGCTAAGGAGGCAAATGAAGGAAAGGTTGAGGTTGCACCTGAAGCAACTGAAGAAGCAGCACAAGAAGCAGCTGCATAATTAAATAAAGGAGAAAAATAAACATGGCAAAAATTAATCATGAAGATATCTTAGCTTACCTAGAAGAAGCTAGCATTTTAGAACTAAACGATTTAGTAAAAGCAATCGAAGAAAAGTTTGGCGTTACAGCTGCAGCACCTGTAGCAGTAGCAGCAGCACCTGCTGAAGCAGCTGATCAAGGTCCTACTTCAGTATCAGTAATCTTAAGCTCATTTGGTGAAGCTAAGACAGCTGTAATCAAGGTTGTTAAGGAAATTACAGGTTTAGGCCTAGTTGAAGCTAAGGGTCTAGTTGACAAGTGTCCAAGTCCTATTAAAGAAAACATTAGTGTAGAAGAAGCTGAAGAAATCAAGAAGAAACTAGTAGACGCTGGTGCTACTGTTGACGTTAAATAAGTAAATGTCTCATTATTATACGGATAATAGTGATTTAGCTAGTGATAGAAAATCATTTAACTATTATTTCGATAATGAGGAATTTAAATTTACTACTGATAATGGCGTTTTCTGTAAGGATGGCGTTGATTACGGTAGTTACTTATTAATTAAAAACACATACAAAAAGCAATTAGGTAGTAAGCTATTAGACCTAGGATGTGGCTGGGGTCCAGTTGGGATTATCATTAAGAGATTTAATCCTGACTTGGATATTAGTGCAGTCGATGTAAATTCTAGAGCTGTAGAGCTTACTTGCCTAAATGCAAGTATAAATAAAACACTGATTAAAGCTTGTAAATGTATAGACATATTAACTTTAAATTTATTGTTTGATTCCATAATACTAAACCCGCCCATTCGAGCGGGTAAAGTTGTAATATACGATCTTTATGAAAAATCATATCAAACTTTAAAGGAAAATGGTAGTTTGTTTATCGTTATTCAAAAGAAACAGGGCGCCAGCTCAAGTTTTGACAAGCTAAGTACGTTATTTAAAACTGTCAATGTCTTGGATAAGTCAGGTGGATACTGGGTTATTCAAGCAATTAAATAATTCTACACTGTTTAATAGGAAAGGACGGCGTATTAATGAAGCAATCTTATCATGTTGTTGAATCGGGTAGACATTCCACTCGCCGTGATTACTCTAAAGTAAGTGGTAAACTTGAACTTCCTTACTTAGTTGAAATTCAAACTGATTCTTTTAAGTGGTTCACTGAAACAGGAATCAAAGAAGTATTTGATGAGATTTACCCAATTCAAAACTATAGCGGTAACATTCGTTTGAAGTTATTAAGCTATGAATTCCGCAAGCCAAAATATAGCGTAGCTGAAAGTAAATACCGTGAGGTAAACTATTGCGCGCCTCTTTGGGCAAATATGGAACTGGAAATTTATAACGAGGAAACTGGTGAAATTATCAATAGACCAGAAGAAGTTTTCTTAGGCGATTTCCCAATGATGACACCAACTGGCACATTCATTATCAATGGTGCTGAAAGAGTTATCGTTTCTCAAATCGTTAGATCTCCAGGTGCTTATTTTGACATCCAAACTGATGATAAGACTGGCAAGGAAACTATTGATGGTGAATTAATTCCATCAAGAGGTACTTGGTTAGAGTTTCTAACTGATGATAAAAAATCTTCACTTGGCAAACTTATGAATATGAGTGTTGACCGTAAGCGTAAGATTTTATCAACAATATTATTAAAAACAATTGGCTTCTCTTTGAACTTGGAAAAGGGCGAAGATGCTTTTGACGTTAATAAAGTAAAAACTTTTATTAAGGCTATGGGCTTAGAGGTTTATGATGATTTAATCAATCAAAATAATGATAGAGAATTCTTAAACATCTACGAAGCTATTTATACATCATTCTTAGGTGCATATGAAGAGCTTACAAATACTCTATATGCAGATAAGACTCCTACTACTGATGCAGCTTTAATTGAAATGCATCGTAATCAAAAGCAAGATGAAGTTCCTACAATTGAAGGTGCTGCATCTTTAATGAACGCTAAGTTCTTTGATGCGAAGAAGTATGATTTAACTGCTGCTGGTAGATATAAATTAAGAAAGAAATTAAATGTCATCGATAGAATTGAAAATCATGTCTTAGCACAAGATTTGTATAAGGCTGATGGAAGTCTATTGATGAAGAAGGGTACTCTTGTTAATAAAGAGGAAAGAAATATTTTAAGAGAAGAACTAACTAAGGGTAGCCATGTTGAGGCTTTCCCATTCAGACATGGTTTTTCTCATCCAACTGTTGTTGATGTAGATACTAAGGATAAATTAGCTCTTGTAGGTAGAATTCTTGCAAAGGATATTGAAACTAAGGACGCTGTTTATTATCAAGGAACTGCATTAAGTGAGGCAGATGTTAAGAAGATTAGTAAGGAATATAAGACTATTAGTGTATATTCTGGTATCATTTCAAAACCTGTTGAACTTAATAGAGACAACATTGATGCAGTACTTGACTATGGTCAAAGATTCTTTATTTTAGCTAGACTTACTGATAAGTCAGGTGATGTCATAGTTGATGATGAAGTTGCGATGCCTTTATATATTCCAGATCATGATTCTTATATCTTGATGTCTGATAAGGAAGCTATCATCAGAGAAAGAATTTCAAAGGGTGAAAAGATGACTGCATGGCTTGTAGGTAGTGCATGTCAAGTTGTATATATTGAACACCCAGAAGATCCAAGTCAAAGCGTTAAGCTAATTGGTATTGATCCATTAAACGATAAGAAGTGTATTACTATTTCTGATATGATCGCATTATATTCTTATATGCTTTCAATGTTAGATGGCGTTGGTTCAACTGATGAAATCGATATGCTAGGTAATAGACGTATTAGAACTGTTGGTGAACTAATTCAAAATCAATTTAGAATTGGTTTAAGCAGAATGGAAAAGGCTGTTAAGGAAAAGATGTCAATTGTCGATCTAGAGACAGCTACACCAAAGGGTTTAACAAACAATCGTCCACTTTCTGGTGCTATTAAGGAGTTCTTCTCAAGTTCTCAATTATCACAATTCATGGACCAACAAAATCCACTTGCTGAGCTTACAAATAAGCGTCGTATAAGTGCCTTGGGTCCAGGTGGTCTAACAAGAGAAAGAGCAGGCTTTGAAGTAAGAGATGTTCATAATTCTCACTATGGTAGAATTTGTCCAATTGAAACTCCAGAAGGTCAAAACATCGGTTTGATTTCTTATTTAACTTCTTATGCAAAGGTTAATGAATATGGTTTTATTCAAACTCCTTATCGTAAGGTTGATAAGAAGGGTAATGTATCTGAAGAATATATTTATCTATCAGCTGATGATGAAAATGATTATATTATCGCTCAAGCAAACGAAGTTGTTGATGGCAAGCTAAAGAATGATACTGTGGTTGCTAGAAAAGCTGGTGAAACTATCATGGCTAAGAAAGAAGAAGTTGAATTAGCCGACGTTTCTCCTAAGCAAATTGTTTCTATCGCTGCTGCTTGTATCCCATTTTTGGAAAATGATGACTGTACTCGTGCGCTAATGGGTGCTAACATGCAACGTCAGGCTGTTCCACTTTTAAATCCACATTCTCCATTTGTTGGAACTGGTATGGAAACAAAGATTGCGACTGACTCTGGTACTGGTGTTGTATCAAATGATACAGGTGTTGTTACTTATGCCGATTGCAAGACCATCGTTATTCAATCTAAAGATGGTGAAGAACATGAGTATGAACTTGAAAAGTTTACAAGATCAAACGCAAGCACTTGTATAAATCAAAAGCCTATTGTTGCTAAGGGTGACAAGGTTAATGCTGGTGAGTTAATCGCTGATGGTCCAAGTATGGAAGATGGTGAATTAGCTCTAGGTCAAAATGTTACTATTGCGTTCATGACATGGCATGGTTACAACTATGAAGATGCAATCATCATGTCTGAGAGAATGGTAAAAGATGATGTATATACTTCAATTCATATTGATGAATATACAATCGAAAGAAGAAAAACTAAACTAGGTGAAGAAGAAATCACAAGAGATATTCCAAATGTTCAAGAGGGCGCATGCAGAAATCTTGATAGCCGTGGTATCGTTATGGTTGGTGCTGAGGTTAAGGAAGGCGATATTCTTGTTGGTAAGGTTACGCCAAAGGGCCAATCTGATGCTTCACCAGAAGAAAAGTTATTATTGGCAATCTTTGGTGAGAAATCACATGAAGTTAGAGATAACTCTTTAAGAGTTCCTCATGGTGGTGCTGGTATTGTTCAATCTATTAGAGTGTTCAACAGAAAAGACTCACATGATGAATTAGGTCCAGGTGTCATTGAAGTTATCAAGGTATATATCGTTCAAAAACGTAAGATATCTGAAGGTGATAAGATGGCCGGAAGACATGGTAACAAGGGTGTTATTTCTAGAATTCTTCCAATTGAAGATATGCCTATTATGCCAGATGGTACTCCAGTTGATATCATGCTTAACCCATTCGGTGTTCCTTCACGTATGAATATCGGACAGGTTCTTGAAATTCACTTGGGTATGGCTGCTAAGAAACTAGGAGTTAAGTTCGCTACTCCAGTATTCGATGGTATTTCAAATGATGATTTAATGGACATCATGAAAGAAGCAGGAGTTTCTAAAGATGGTAAGTTAGTTTTACGTGATGGTCAAACTGGTGAACCATATGATGAAAGAATTTCTGTAGGTGTCATGTATATGATTAAGTTGGCTCACATGGTTGATGATAAGTTACATGCTCGTGCTACTGGTCCTTATTCAATGGTTACTCAACAACCTTTAGGTGGTAAGGCACAAAATGGTGGTCAAAGATTTGGTGAAATGGAAGTTTGGGCACTTGAAGCATATGGTGCTGCTCATACTCTAGAAGAAATTCTTACTATCAAGTCTGATGATATCAATGGTAGAACTAGAGCTTATAACGCTATTCAAAAGGGTGAAACAATCCCTGAACCAGGACTTCCAGAATCATTCAATGTATTAAGAAACGAATTAAAGGCTTTAGCTGTTGATGTTAAGTTACTTGATGGAAATGGTCAAGAAGTTAATGTTTCAAGTTTCGCTGATGATGATGAAGGTGTTGAGGTACAACAAGTTGCAGAAGCAGCTGACTTAACTGTTAAAGATTCTCTAGAAGATGAAGAAGAAACATCTGAAGCTGTTATGGGCTTAGATGAGGAATAGGAGGAGACTTATGGCAAATAATAAATTTGAAGCAATTAAAGTCGGGTTAGCTTCTCCTGAAAGAATTCTTGAATGGTCATATGGTGAGGTAACTAAGCCTGAGACTATTAACTATCGTTCACAAAAGCCAGAAAAAGATGGTTTGTTCTGTGAAAAGATTTTTGGTCCAACTAAAGACTGGGAATGTTCTTGTGGTAAGTACAAGAAGGTAAGATATAAGGGTGTTGTATGTGATAGATGTGGTGTTGAAATCACTAAGTCTTCAGTAAGAAGAGAAAGATTTGGCCATATCTCTCTTGCAGCTCCAGTTGTTCATATCTGGTATTTAAAGGGCATCCCTTCTAGAATGGGACTTGTATTAAATATTTCTCCTAAGATCCTTGAAGAAATTGTTTACTTTGTTACTTGGATTGTAACTGATCCTGGAAGTACTGATCTTCAATATAAGCAACCACTTAGCGAAATGGAAGTTAGAAATTACCAAGCATTATATGGTGATAAGGCTTTCAAGGCTGCTACTGGTGCTGAAGCTATTAAGACATTACTAGAACAAGTAGATGTTGTTAAGGAACAAAAGGAAATTAGAAAAGAGCTTGAAAAGGCTCAAGGTGACAAGCGTAAGAAACTAATCAAGAGACTTGAAACTGTTAATGCGTTTGTTAATAGTGATAATAAGCCTGAGTGGATGGTACTTACTGAATTACCAGTTATACCACCAGACTTAAGACCTATGCTTCAACTTGATGGTGGAAGGTTTGCGACAAGTGATTTAAATGATTTATATAGAAGAGTAATTACTCGTAATAATCGTTTAAGAAGATTACTTGAAATTGGTACACCTTCAATCATTGTTCAAAATGAAAAGCGTATGTTACAAGAAGCTGTTGATGCTTTGATTGATAATGGTAGAAGAGGTAACCCAGTTAAGGGTAGTGCTAATCGTCCACTTAAGTCTTTGTCTCATAGCTTAAAGGGTAAACAAGGTCGTTTCAGACAAAACTTATTAGGTAAGCGTGTTGACTTCTCAGGAAGATCAGTTATCGCTGTTGGTCCGTTCTTAAAGATGTATCAATGTGGTATCCCTCGTGAGATGGCTATCAATCTATATAAGCCATTTGTGGTTAATGAACTTGTTTTACAAAAACTTGCTCAATCTCAAAAGTATGCTGAGAAGATGATTGAAAGACAAGATCCACAAATTTGGGATGTTCTTGAAGAAATCATGGATAATCATCCAGTATTCTTAAATAGAGCCCCAACATTGCACAGACTTGGAATTCAAGCATTTAAGCCAAGACTTGTTGAAGGTAGAGCAATCCGTCTACATCCACTTGTTTGTACAGCATTTAACGCTGACTTCGATGGTGACCAGATGGCTGTCCACTTGCCTCTTTCTGAAAAGGCAAGAGCAGAGTGTGAAATCTTAATGTTGGCAAGTAACAATATCCTTGGTCCAAAAGATGGTAAGCCTATCGTTACTCCATCTCAAGATATGGTTCTTGGTAACTTCTATTTAAATATGGAAGAAACTAGCGAAGAGTTCTATAAGAAGGCTGATCTAATTAAGGAACTTGGTGACCAACAAGCTAGTGAAATGTGGAGAAGATTTGGTGATAATGAAGGCCATGTATATAAAGACTTCAATGAAGCTTTAATGGCTTATCAAAATAAACAAGTCCACCTTCATACAAGAGTAGCAATTGCTGCTGGTTCTTTAAAGAAGACATGCTTTAGCGAAGAAGAAAATAGTATGTACTTGATTACTACTATCGGTAAGCTTATTTTCAATAATGCTTTCCCTGGTGATTTCCCATATATCAATATGGTAAGTACAGAAACATTAAAGAAGACTCCGCATGATCAATTTGTTCCTTATGGTACAGATATCAAGGCACATATCGCTTCTAAGAAGGTTTCACCAGAATTTACTAAGAAAGCCTTAGGTAATGTAATCGCGGAAGTATTCGCAAAATATAGAACAGATGGTTCAAGCACAATTCTAGATAATATCAAGGATTTAGGTTTTGAATTTTCAACTGTTGCAGGTATGACTGTATCTTTAGCTGATATCAATGTTGCGCCTAATAAGCAAAAGTATGTTGATGAAGCTAAGAAGAAAGCAGATGTACTACAAACTTTACTAGATAGAGGTCAATTAACTCCACCTGAATGGGAAAAGCATTTCTCACAACTATGGTCTGATACAAAGGACATCATTGGTGATGAGGTAATGGGTGGACTTGAAAGAAAGTCTCCAATCAATATGATGGCTGTTTCAGGTGCCAGAGGTAATAAGTCTCACTTTACTCAGTTAATGGGTATGAGAGGTCTAATGGGTAGACCTACCCAATCTAAGTCTAAGAAAGAATATCAACCTTCAATTATTGAGGTTCCTATTTATTCTTGTTTCCGTGAGGGTATGAGTGTATCAGAATTCTTTATTTCTACTCACGGTGTTAGAAAGGGTTTAACAGATACTGCCTTAAAGACTGCTGAATCTGGTTATTTAACAAGACGTCTAGTCGATGTATCACAAGATGTAATTATCCAAGAAGATGATTGTCATACTGATATGGGTTATTATGTTGAAGCTATCATTGATAGAAAGGATAATACAATCATTGAAACTTTCTTTGATCGTATTGTTGGTAGATTCTCTAAAGAAGCTATAACTAATCCTGAAACTGGTGAGTTAATCATTGGTGAAGATGAATATATCGATGAAGATATCGCAAGAGCAATAATTGCAGCTGGTGTAACTGGTATGCATATTAGAAATACATTCACTTGTAGAAGTAAAGATGGTATTTGTCGTAAGTGTTATGGTCGTAACATGGCTACTGGTAGAGTGGTTGAAAATGGTGAGGCTGTTGGTATTATGGCTGCCCAATCAATCGGTGAACCAGGTACTCAGCTTACAATGCGTACTTTCCATACAGGTGGTGTTGCCGCTGCTGGTGATAGTGATATCACACAAGGTTTACCGCGTGTTGAAGAACTATTTGAAGCAAGATGTCCAAAGCGTCCAGCTACTTTAGCTAAGATCGATGGCGAAATTACTGATATTCATGAAAATGAAGATCACAGTATCGTAGTTGATGTAACAGGTGAAAAGGAAACAATCTCTCATAGATTAATTCTTGGTCAAACTGTAAGATCTTGGATGTCTGTTGGCACTAAGGTAAAAGCTGGTGATAAGTTAACTGAAGGTAACGTTGATCCTAAGGAATTATTAAGTATCGCTGGTGTACAAGCTGTTCAAAACTATATCCTAAAGGAAGTTAAGAAAGTTTATGCATTAGCTGGTATCGATACTTCTGATAAGCACATTGAAATGATTATTCATCAAATGTTAAAGAAGGTTATCGTTATTGAACCAGGAGATTCAAATTTCTGTGCTGGTCAAACTGTTTCTAACAGAAAGATCAATGAAATCAACGCTAATCTATTAATGGAAGGCAAGACTCCTGCTAAGATTGGTCCAATGTTACTAGGTATTTCGAAGTCTTCAGTAGAGACAGATTCATTCTTATCTGCTGCTTCATTCCAAGAAACTACTAAGGTATTAACTGATGCAGCTATTAACGCAAAGGTTGATGAATTATTTGGTATCAAGGAAAATGTTATCATTGGTAAGTTAATTCCTGCTGGTACTGGTTCTAAGTTCCATAGAGAATCAACCGATTTAGTTGAGGCTAGAGCTGATGAACTTGTAAAGGCAAGAGAAGAAAGAGTTACTTTATTTGAACTTGAGAATAAACCTGCTCTTCCTAGCGAAGTAACAAACGTTAAGGACGCAGATGAAGATGAGGGAGCTGATAATCCTGTATCTTTACAAGCTCAAGAAGAAGTAGTTGCTGAATAATTGCTAAGGCACACAATAAACAAAACAAGGCTTTAACTGTAATGGTTAGAGCCTTTTTTAGTGTGTCAAAGAGGTATATAAAAATCTTCATTGAAAATTTCTGCCCAAAAAGGCTCAAATTTTCAGTTAGAATATTTTTTAAAAAAGTGCATAATTACTGCGGTTTTTGTTTCACGAAATATATCCATTGAAAATTACCGCCCAAAAAGGCTATTTTGTTCAATAGATTAGTGAATGTGATTTTTATAAGAAATATTATCTTACTCAATGTATAAGATGGCATAAATAAGTTAGAGTGTTTCTATTAAAAAAGATCACACTGATTTTACTAGCGTGATCTAATATTTTATTTCTTGAATCGTTACTTTCCTTTTCCTGCACCTTCTACAGTTTCTGTTAATTGTAGTTCTTCATGTAATTTTTTTATGTAGGAAGTAGCTGTTGTTTCAGAACAATTTAATATTTTGGCAATAGTAGTATTTCCAAATATGTTTTCTCCTACCTGCTTATATATATTGATTAATTTCTGTTTTGTTGCGTTTGAACAGTCCAATCCCAAGTTTTTAGGTATCAATCCCAAGTTTTTTCTTAGGATTTATCTTGAGTTTGCTTATTTAAAAAATAAGCAAATGAGCTGCCAGTGGCAGAAAAGCTTCTTAGGTTTTTCCTTGTTGCTTGTGGTGCATGGCCTTTCCTGAGTGTACAATAAGTACACATAAGAGAGCGATGCAAAAAGAAGTAGTACGTATGTGACGTTAAGCCACAATATAAACAATCTTATATATCACTTTGTAGTCGAGTGTTACATCGCTTGAATCAGATACCACGGGTCTACACGGGGTAGTTCATTTTATCAAAGAGGAGAAGTAATGATGAATATATAAAGACTATTGTTTTGATCAAAGTTTATTAAAAAATTTTATAGGTAAGGCATTTATAAAATATAAAGCTGATGCTTTCTTGTATACCAATTCTGTTACAGGCATTGTTGATTTATATGTAGATGATAAAATTTTAAATTTAAAAAAAGAACAAGAGACAGTAGATTACTATGGTGCTAAAGATGATATGGCAATATTTAAAATTGAGCAAGGTAGTGAAGACGATGTTCATTCATTCTTTGTTGATACAGATCAAATAACAACACCAATTAATGAAAAGATTACTTCAATAACATTAGTAAACGAAAAACAAATAGTAGAATTTGATGATAAAAAATATGAAACTGATTTAACAAGAGCAATAATATTTCACTGTGTTTCAAAAGAGATTTGTTTTCAAAAAGATATGAC